>DATIUR010000001.1:0-7887 GCA_035466675.1 Anaeromyxobacteraceae bacterium
TTCGCCTTCATCATGGGGCGGGCGGCCGCCCGGATCAGGTTGAAGGTGCCGGTCAGGTTCACGGCGACCTGCCGGTTCCAGTCCTCGTCCTTGAGCCGCATCACCAGGTTGTCCAGGGCGATCCCGGCGTTGTTCACGAGGACGTGCAGACCGCCCATCTCGGACACGACCGCGTCCACGGCCGCGCCGCAGGCGGCCGGATCCGCGACGTCGAAGCGGAAGAGCCTGGCGTGCGCCGCCCCGGCCTTCTGGCACAGCGCCAGGGCCTCGGCGGCCGCGGCCTCGTTCCCGGCGTAGTTCAGGGCCACGCTCGCCCCGCCCCGCGCCAGGGCCACGGCGATGGCCCGGCCGATCCCGCGCGAGGCGCCGGTCACGAGCGCGGTCTTCCCCTTGAAGTCGTACATCCTCGCCTCCTGCTAGGCCCGCAGGGCCGCGAGCGTCTTCTCGAGCGACGCCGGGTCCTCGACGTTCCAGACCTGGACCGACCGGTCGATCCGCCTGGCCAGCCCGGAGAGGACCGAGCCCGGCCCGACCTCGACCAGGCGGGTGGCTCCCTGCCGGACCAGCTCCTCCACGCACTCGATCCAGCGGACCGGCGCGGTCACCTGCTCGACGAGCAGCGGCACGATCCGGGCCGGGTCCTGGTTCGGCCTGGCCTCCACGTTCGTCACCACGGGCACGAGCGGCCGCTTCCAGGACACGGCCCGCAGGACGGGCTCGAGGCGCGCCTTCACCGGCTCCATGAGGGCGCAGTGGAAGGGGGCGGAGACCGGGAGGGGCAGCACCCGCTTCGCGCCGGCCTCCTTGAGGCGCACCCCCGCCCGCTCCACCGCCGGGGCCGAGCCGGCGATCACCGTCTGGCCGGGCTCGTTGTAGTTCGCCGGGGAGACGACGTCCCCCGTCTCGGCCGCCACCGCGGCGCACACCTCCCGGACCCTGTCGGGGGCGAGCCCGAGCACGGCGCTCATGGCGCCCTTCCCCGCCGGCACGGCCTCCTGCATGTAGGTGCCGCGGGCCCGGACGGAGCGGGCCGCGTCCGCGGCGCCGATCGCGCCGGCGGTCACCAGGGCGGAGTACTCGCCCAGCGAGTGACCGGCCACCAGGTCCGGCACGACGCCCTGGCTGGCGAGGACCGCCGCGGCCGCGACCGAGACGGTGAGGATGGACGGCTGCGTGTTGGCGGTCAGCTTGAGCGACTCCTCGGGCCCCTGGAAGCACATCCGGGAGAGCGGCTCGCCCAGGGCGCCGTCCACCTCCTCGAAGATCCGCCTCGCCTCCGGGAAGGCGGCGGCCAGGGCCTGGCCCATGCCGACCTTCTGCGACCCCTGCCCGGGGAAGACGAACGCGAGCTTCGCCATGCCGCTTCCTTCCCTCACCAGCGCAGGACGCTCGCGCCCCAGGCCATGCCGCCGCCGATGGCCATCATGAGGACGACGTCGCCCGGCTTGAGCCAGCCGGCCCGGTTCGCCTCGTCGAGGGTCATGGGCACGCTCGCGGCCGACGTGTTCCCGTACTTCTCGATGTTCATCCAGCACTTCGAGGCCGGGATCCCGAGCCGCTCCAGGGTGGCGTCGAGGATCCGCTTGTTGGCCTGGTGGGCGATGACCCAGCTCACGTCGGAGGGGGCGAGCTTCTCGGCCTCGAGCACCTCGCGCGAGTTCTCCTCGAGCGCGCGCACGGCCACCTTGAACACCTCGCGGCCGTTCATCTTGAGGTACCAGCGACGCTCCTCCACCAGATCCTTCGAGATGGGGTCGCGCGAGCCGCCGCCCGGCTGGAAGAGGATGGGGACGAGCGCGCCGTCCGCGTGGAGGCGCGTCGTCCCGAGCCCGCGCCGCGGATCGTCGGTGGGCCTGAGGACCATGGCCCCGGCGGCGTCGCCGAAGAGGACGCAGGTGTTCCGGTCGGTCCAGTCGGTGATGCGCGAGAGCGTGTCGGCGCCCACCACCAGGGCGTTCCGCACCGCGCCGGAGGAGACGTACCGGTCGGCGATGGACAGGGCGTACATCGACCCTGCGCAGGCCGCGGAGACGTCGAAGGCGAAGGCCCGCTTGTTCCTGAGCTTGCCCTGGATCACCGTGGCCGTGCTGGGGAAGGGGTAGTCGGGCGTGACGGTGCCCACCACGATGAGCTCCAGCTCCTCCGGCGCCACCTTCGCCATCTCCAGCGCGCGGACGGCCGCGGCGAGGCCCATGTCGCTCGTGGCCTCCTCCGGCGCGGCCAGGCGGCGCTCCCGGATCCCGGTCCGCTCCACGATCCACTGATCGTTGGTCTGGACCATCTTCTCCAGATCGGCGTTGGTGAGCACCTTCTGGGGCGCGTACGATCCTGTGCCGACCACGAGCGAGCGCATCGTCTTCCTTTCCGGGCTAGGCCTCGGGCGGAGCGGCGCGCCGCTGCGCCGCCGAGGGGCCGTCCCCCGAGGCATCCTCTTCGACCGAGGCGAGGAGCGCGGCGGAGCCCTCGACCGCCTTCGCGATCTCGTCGGTGAAGTGGCTCCGCGCCGTCTCCCGCGCCCGCCGCACCGCGTTCTCGACGGCGAGCGCGTCGGAGGCCCCGTGGCCGATGAAGCCGACCCCGTTCACCCCCACCAGCGGGGCGCCCCCGATCTCGCGCCAGTCGAGGCGCCTCTTCAGGCCCTCCAGGGCGCGCTTGGAGAGGAGGCCGCCGATCATGGCGATGGGGGAGGAGCGCAGCCCTCGCTTCAGGAACTCGCCGATCACCCTGGCCGTCCCCTCCATGGCCTTCAGGGCCACGTTGCCCGTGAAGCCGTCGGTGGCGATGACGTCGAAGGCGCCGGTGAGCAGGTCGCGCCCCTCGCAGTAGCCCACGAACCGGATGGGCGCCCGCCGGAGGGCCGCGGCCGCCGTGCGCGTCAGCTCGGTCCCCTTCGAGTCCTCCTCCCCGTTCGAGAGGATGGCGACCCGGGGCCGCTCCACGCCGTAGACCCGCCGCGCGTAGACCTCGCCCATCAGGGCGAACTGCACCAGGTGGATGGGCTTCGCGTCCACCACCGCGCCCATGTCGAGCATGATGGGGTGGCCCTCGAGGGCCGGAAGCGCCGTGATGATGGCGGGCCGCTCCACGCCCTCGGGCCGGCCCAGGACGAAGATGGCGCCCGCCATGACCGCGCCGGAGTTGCCCGCCGAGACCATGGCGCAGGCCTGCCCGGACCGCACCAGCTCGAAGCAGACGCGGATGGAGTTGTCCTTCTTCCGGCGCATCGCCTGGCCGGGGTGATCGTGCATGTCGATCACCTCGGTGGCGTTGCGGACCTGGACGGGCAGGTCCGGACCGGCGCCGCTGCGCGCCAGATCCTCGCGTACGCGCGCCTCGGGCCCGACCAGGATCACGGCCAGGCCCTTACGCGCTGCGTTAACCGCACCCTGCACGATCGCGCCCGGGGCGTGGTCGCCCCCCATCGCGTCGACGGCGACGGGCGCGATCGTCTCGACCATCGCGCCTACGTCGCCTCGCGGACCTGCTCGCCCTTGTACGTGCCGCAGGAGGGGCACGCGCGGTGCGACAGCACGGGCTCCTTGCACTTCGGGCAGGTGGTCACGTTGGCCGGCCGGATCTTGAAGTTCGCGGCGCGCCGCCGGTCGCGCCGCATGCTGCTGGTTCGCTTCTTGGGGACACCCACGTCGTCGCTCCTTCCCTCGGTCTCGCCTTCTAAGGCTTCAGGTCCTTCAGCGCAGCCCAGCGCGGGTCGGGCACCTTGCGCTCGCACCCGCAGTCGCGCTCGTTCAGGTTCGTCCCGCAGACCGTGCAGAGCCCCCGGCACGTCTCGCCGCAGACCGGGTAGCCCGGCAGCGCCAGGATGAGCTGCTCCCGCAGGATCGGGTCGAGGTCGACCACCTTCCCGGTGTACGCCTCCTCCTCCGCCTCCTCCGGCTCGAAGCTCCCCGCGACCCGGCCCTTGCTGCCGTCCCGGGCCTGGCCCGGCCCGACCTCGTACTCGTCCGAAGGCACGAGCGTCAACTCGAAATCGACGGGGAGGTCCATGGTGAGCGCGGAAAGGCAGCGGCTGCAGGCCACGTCCAGCTCGACGCGCCCGCTCGCCTCGAGGCGCACCCGACGCTCGATCCGCTCCAGGCGGGCCTCCAGGTGGGCCTGGCCGTGCGCCCGCCAGCCCGCGCCGTCGGCCGAGACCATGCGGTCCAGGTCCTCGCGCGGCACATCCCAGCTCCGCCGGAGGCCGCCCTCCTTGATTTCATCAATATTGACGCGCATTTACGGCGCTTTCGCCGTCGAGAAAAGGGCCTCATTATAGGGGTCGATCCCGGGAAGTCAAGGCGCGCTGGATGGAACCCGGTGGGGACGCCGCCCCGCGGGCCCCTCAGGGCTTGACGAGGCCGCGGGCGACTGCCAGGAGGGCCGCCTCGGCCTTGGTGGAGACGTCCATCTTCTCGTAGATGCGCTTCACGTAGGTCTGGACGGTCCCCTCGGCGATCCCGAGCGCCTGCGCCACGTCGGCGTAGGTGTGGCCGTGGACGAGGAGCTGGAGCACCTCGAGCTCGCGCTTGGAGAGGGCCGGCCCGTCCTTGAGGCGCTGCTCCGGCGGGTCGCCCCGCAGCTCCGAAAGCAGGACCTTGGCCGCGCGCGGGCTGATGGGGGCGGCCTCTCCGGAGAGGACCTCCTCGACGGCGCGGGCCAGCTCGCTCGCGTGGAAGGGCTTGAGGATGTAGCCGGCCGCGCCGGCGCGGAGGGCGCCCAGGACCCGCGCGGGAATGTCCACCGCGGTGAGGGCGATGCAGGCGGTCTTGGGCAGCTCCGAGCGGATGGTGGCGATGACGTCCTCGCCGCTCATCCGGGGAAGGCCCAGGTCCACCAGCGCCACGTCCGGCTTCTCGCGCCGCGCGAGGGCCACGCCGTCCTCGCCGGTGGAGGCCGTCCCGCACACCTCGAAGCCGTGGGAGGAGAGCACCTGGGCGATGAGCTTCGCGACCGCCTCGTCGTCCTCCACCGCGATCGCCCGGATTGCCATGTGGGCATTCGTATCAGCCCGCGACGACAGGGGTCAAGAATCCAGGTCCCTTGATCGCGGGACAGGCGTGGTGGCGCAGCGCACCCGCGACCACATCTAACCCCCCGTGACCAGGGACTTTCCCCGGAGGTCATCCATTGGTACCGTAGCGATCGGCACAAAGGAGCCACCATGAACCGCCACGCCCTCCGCACGCTCTCACTGTGTCTCGCGCTGGTGGCCTCGCTCGCGGCGTGCGGCGGCGGTGGTGGCGATCCGCCGCCGACCTGTGTCGCCAACGGCGCCGCCTGCACCGCCGGCGGCCCGGCCTGTTGCACGGCCGGCTTCACCTGCGATGGCACCGGCCACTGTTCCCTGCCCACGTGCAGCAGCACGCCCGGGGCGACGTGCGACTCCTCGGCGGACTGCTGCTCCCCGCTCGCCTGCAATCCGGGCAGCCTCCAGTGCGAGACCGCGACGCTCTGCGTGCCCCTGGGCAATTCCTGCGCTGGATCCGGGATCTGCTGCATGGGTCTCGCGTGCAGTGCCGCGAACAACACCTGCGTGGATCCGGGCACGACCTGCAAGGACCAGGGCTTCCCCTGCACCGCCACCCCCAACAACTGCTGCACCGGCCTGCAGTGCACGAACAGCACCTGCGTGAACCCGGGCACGTGCCTGGCGAACGGACAGGCGTGCACGCTCAGCGGCGATTGCTGCACGGGCTTCTGCGACGGGACGGGACACTGCGCGACGCCTTCCTGCAAGGCCGAGAGCGCCGGGTGCACGACGGATCAGGAGTGCTGCTCGGCGATCTGCAAGAGCGGGACGTGCACGCCGGTGTTCTGCACGCCGGCCGGCGACGCCTGCCTGAACGCCTCCGAGTGCTGCTCGCTCAGGTGCACCGGCGGGACGTGCGATCCGGCCCCCTGCGTCCAGAGCGGCGTCAATCCCGAGAACGCGTGCACGGCGAACGCGCAGTGCTGCTCCGGCTCGTGCGACGTCGGCGGGACGAACAGGTGCCAGCCGGTTCCCCCCGGAGCGACCGGCGACACCTGCAAGACGCGCGGCGAGGCCTGCGCGGCGGGCCTGGAGTGCTGCTCCACGAACTGCCAGGACGCCAAGTGCGCGCCCGCGTTCACCTGCAACGCCTACGGTGACATCTGCTACCGCCCGGAGGATTGCTGCTCGGGCCTGTGCGACCTGTCTGCTCCGACCACCGCCGGCCGGTGCATCGACGCCCCCGGCGGCTGCGTCCAGGGCGGTAACCCCTGCGACAACGCCTCGAACTGCTGCACCCGCCTCTGCCTCGACCCGGGGAGCGGCGCCACCGTCTGCCAGGTCGCCCCCGGCTGCCGGATGACCGGCGACTACTGCGACTCGACCAACTCCTGCTGCAACATCAACGACCAGGTGCCGGTGTCGCAAGAGGTGCTGTGCACTCCGGGCAGCAACACCTGCGACAACGGCGGTTCCTGCAACCCGCCGGGCAACATCTGCGGTCTCGGCGTGAACGCCTCGCAGAACTGCTGCAACGGCAAGAAGGACGTCTGCAAGTACGACGCGAACGGGATCTCGCGCTGCTTCGGCGGCTGCCCGGATACCGGATGCACGGTCTGCCCGTCCGGCTACGACGCGACCAACCCGGCCTGCTGCATCCCGGAGGGCGACGTCTGCCAGTTCCGCGACCAGTGCTGCGGCTACGCGCCCTGCGTGCCGGACGCCCTGGGCGTCCTCCGCTGCGGGTCGCCGAGCACGAGCTGCACGCCGCACGGCGGGGCCTGCTCCGGACCGGGCGACGTGGCCTGCTGCGCGGGCTACAACTGCGAGATGGTGGCCGAGCCGCTCCCCGGCTACTACTGCGTCTCGGCCGATCCGGGCTGCACCGATCCGGCCAGCTGCACGACCGGCTCCCAGTGCTGCACCGGCATCTGCAACACGGCCACCGGCACCTGCGGCACCCAGCCCCCCGCCTGCAAGAACGACGGCCTCACCTGCACCGTCGGCTCCGAGTGCTGCTCGGGCGCCTGCACCGCGGGCCTCTGCGGGGCCCCTCCCTGCGTGGGCGAGAGCGGCAACTGCACGGGCAACAGCGACTGCTGCGCCGGTTATACCTGCGACATCCCGTCGGGCTCCACGAGCGGCACCTGCCGGGCCTCCACGGGAGGCTGCGCAAACACGGGCCAGGCCTGCTCCGACACCGTTCTCTGCTGCAACGCGCCGGCCGAGCAGTGCCTGAACGGCACCTGCCAGCTCCCGCCGACCTGTTCCGACGTCTCGCAGACCTGCACCACCACCGCCGACTGCTGCCCGAACACCGGGCTCGCGTGCCTGCAGCCCGCTTCGAACATCGACCCCACCCCGGTCGCCTGCGGCAGTGGGACCGGCACGTGCGCCTGCGACTACCCGCTGGCCTGCATCCCCGAGTACACGCCGCCGCCCCCGACCGATGCGGGCGAGATCTGCGACTCGACCCACCCGTGCTGCAGCGGCCTCTACTGCCGGAACCCGTACACCAGCCAGAGTTGCACGGGGACGAGCTGCGTCTGCGGCCCGTCGGGGTGCGGCAGCATCGGTGGTGCCTGCGACGCGGGTCACCCGTGCTGCGCGCCAGCCTTCTGCGCGAACCCGGACGGCGTCACGCCGTGCTCGGGAGCCGGCTGCACCTGCGCGCAGCAGGGCTGAGCTAGGCGGAGCCAGGCGGCCGCCCCCGCGTCCTGCGGCGGGCGGTCGCGGTGTCTTCGGGGCGGCGCTCCGTCGAAGGCGCGGGCGCCGAAGCGCCCTGCGCAGGGCTCCGCCGGCGGGGCGGGGGCGAAGCCCCCGTTCGATCAGTCCCGCGGCTCCATCGCCGAGGGCTCCTCGTCCTCGGAGCCCAGCCCCTGCAGGTCGAGCACGATGGCGAGGAGGTAGAGCGCAAGCGA
>DATIUR010000002.1:0-15681 GCA_035466675.1 Anaeromyxobacteraceae bacterium
CCGAGACGGCCGAGTCGTGCGTGGCCAGCTTCCAGGCCCGGTGAGGTGAATCGACCAGTTCTTCCTCGCGGCGCCGACCATCGTCGGCTTCATCGGCGCGCCCGGCTACCTCTACGGCCTGCTGGTCTGGCGTGCCATCCCGAGGCTGTCGGTCGGTCGGCGCTGGTGGGTGCGGCCGAGCTTCCTGGCCGTGATCACGGCCTCTGCCGTCGGAGCCGTCTTCAGCATGGTTCTCGTCCTGCCGAGCATGGCCAGCGCGCTCACGGTCTTCATCGCGGCCGTCACGTGGCGCCGACTCGAGACTCCGGCGGCGGGCGCAGGCGCCCGCGCCGGTGCCTGACTAGCCGGCGCGGAGCGGGTGCACCAGCGTGTCGGGGACCACCTGCAGCGCGTCCATGATCGCGGCGAGGACGGTGACGGCGACGTTCGGGGTGGCACCGCCGCCGTGACGGCTACCGGTCGATCCCGTGAGGTGCGGCGCAGCTGCGGAACGGCGGATGCGCCGACGACAGCGTCGACTGCTTCCGCGCCTGCTCGCCAGCGTCACGCGGCGTCGATCACCGCCAGGAACGAGTCGGCCAGGCGATGCGTGACCACGGCCCGGCCGCCGACGAGCGCCGCCTCGTGGTCCAGGACGACGACCGGACACTCGCCTCCGCCCCGGCGAGCCGAGAGGTCGAAGCAGACCGGGTCGTAGCGATCCCGGAACCGGCCGAGCTGGACGAAGGCGTGATCCAGGAGGACCCGCGACAGCGCCCGGTCGGCGAAGATCGCGTCGACCAGCTCGTTCGCCGCCCCGGCGCCCGTGTTCGCGAAGAGGAAGACCTCGCCGACCCGGAACGCAGGAAACAGATGTCGCCTGATCAGGGAGAGAAAGGAAGGCGGCAGGGCCCCGGAAAGGCGCTCCTGCAGTGCCTTGACCCAGGGGCAGGAGCCGGTCGGGACGATCCACCAGTCGCACAAGCCGAGGGCGTCGGGAGGCCCGAGCCGGAGGCCCTGGGGGACGGCGTCTTCCGCGAGCCGCTCCCGCGCGGACCCGTTGACTCGAGCCACGAAGGCATCCACGAGCCGATCCGTGCTTGGTCTCGTGCCGGCCGTGGTCATGGCCTCCGAGCAGGAAACGCGGGGCGGGTGCTCACGCCCGGTGCGGGAAGTCGGGTAGTATCGACGGTGCACGATACATGGAAGCCATCCAGGTCGCACTGCTCACCATCCAGCTCGCGACGGCGCCCACGGCCGCGGACGCCGCTGCCCTGCAATACGCAGGCGATCCGCTCGCTGCCCTCCGGATCGCGGAGCAGCTCGCGGCGGCGAGACCGGACGACGTGGCCGCCCGGCTGCTGGGCGCATGCGCGGCCCTCGAGGCCGGGCGGTTCCGGCGAGCCGAGGCGCTGCTCGACCCGCTCGAGCGCCGGGCCGCTCCACCGCCCCGCGCGAAGGTGCTGCGCGCCCTCCTGGAGCGACGGATGCGCGCCTCCGACGAACCCTTCATGCGGGCGCTCGCGGCCACCTGGATATCCCCGCGGATCCGGCGACGCGGAACGCCGCCGCGGATCGCGCCGTCCTGGCTGCCCGCGACGCCCTGCCCGGGAACGGCTACGTCGAGGTCGCGTGGATCCTCGCCCGCTGCCCGAGGCGGCTGACCGCAGCGGACGTCGCGCGTCTCGAGGAGGCCACCGCGCGCCCCGAGCTCCGGTATCCACGGCGAGAGGCCTTCGAGCAGCTCCTGGCCCTGGCGCAGCGCCTCGACGCACCCGGCGCCCGCCGAAAGGCGATCGGCGCCTGGCTCGCGCTCGACGTCGCGGGCATGCAGCTGCGCGGGATGCTCGAGGCCGAGAGCGATCCGCAGCTCCGCAGGCGCGCCGCTCGGGCCGTGGAGAAGATCGGCTGGCGGCTCGCCGACGGCACGGCATGGGTCGAGCGGCTCATGGGGCTGTCGCTCGCCGAGATCGCGGCAGGAACGTCGGGAGACGATGAGGGCCGCGAGGGCTTCCGGCGGCGGTCGAAGGCGCAGCGGGAAACCTACCGGGCGTGGTCGGACGCCAGGAATCGAATGGGCCGGTGGCCCTTCGCGGCGGAATGGCGCGAGTGGTCTCCCGACGAGGTGGGCGCCGCCGTGGCCTTCCTCGCCGCCATCGGCGATGCGCCGCGATGAGATCGCGGCCCCTCTCGTGGGGGAGCCTCACCCCTCCTCCGGGACGTCGCCGGAGAGGAGCCTGGGGATGAGCCACGGCTTGCGGGAGAGCAGCTGCGAGATGGGCGGGTTCACGTCGGAGCCCTTTCGCGCTTTCGCCGGCGACTCGGGCCAGGTGAACGGCAGCTCCACGGCGGTTCCGGGCGCGCCGGCCGTCTCCAGCACCTGGAGCGCCGCCCGCAGGACCGCACGCTGCCCGTCGGCGTCGCCCGGCCGCCCCATCGGGCGCGACATCGGATGGGCGATGGCGGCGAGCCGGGGCACGCCCACCGCGGCCGTGAAGGCCGGGATCATCGACAGGGACACCGTGGCGATGCCGCTCGCCTCGAGCACCCGCTGGACCAGTCCCACGGACCGGCAGCAGAAGGGTCAGCTCGGGACGAGGACGGCCGCGTCCACGCCCTCCGCCTTCATCCGCGCGGCGATGGCCGGGGCCGTGACCTCCTCGAGCTCCTGCGGCCGGAGGATGTACCCCATGATCGAGTAGTGCGACCGCGCCACGCCGCCGACGACCCCGTCGCGGGCCAGCTCCGCGAGCCGCTGCGCCGGGAGGACGACGTCGAGGTCCTCCTCTCCGAAACGCGTGTCGATGTGCATGTGGTACAGGCGGACGTCCGCGGCCGTGGCGCCGTGCGGGACGACGCGGAAGCTCGGGTCGCCCCACCACGGGTTCTTCCGCTCTCCTTCCTGGTCGAACGGTCTGTCGCCCCGGAGCGCGATCCCGGCCGAGCTGACGAGCGCGACCGTGGCCTGCGCGAGCGGCTTGCGGAGCGGCGTCCAGGGAATGGGGCGCGGGCGCTCCCGCTCCACCCACGCCTTGATGACCTGCCTGCTGATGAAGTCGAGGAACCGATAGGAGTCCATGGTCATGACCTCTCGAACCGCGAGACGTGCCCCCACACCCGCTGCCCGGGGACGAGCCCGGAGGAGGCGGGGACCTCGACGAACACCTCGCGCACCCGGACGTCCTGGCGCGCGGTGGGCGACTCGATGGGGAGCCCCTTGCGCCCCATCCTCGGAGCGATGCGGAAGACCGCCCCCTGGGCCAGGCGCTCGCCGCCGTCCGAGAAGATCGCGGCGGCGGCGCCACCGGCCACGGCGGAGGCGTCGATCTCGTCCACCTCCAGGCGCACCTGGAGCCGGCCGACGTCGCCGAGCACCAGCAGCGGGTCCGCGCCGGCGGCCGTGAACTCGCCCGCGTGCGCCCGGCTGACGAGCACGGTCCCTGCCCCGGGCGCGACCACGCGGCGGCTCTCGAGCGCGGCCTCCGCCAGGCGCAGGCGGGCCCGTGCGGCGGCGGCGCGGGCGGCGGCGGCGCGCCGATCCTCGGTCCGCGCGCCGCGCTCCAGCTCCTCGAGCCGCGCCTGCGCCCCGTCCGCGAGGGCGGTCAGCGCCCGCGCCTCGGCGCTCCTGCGCTCCGCCTCCGCGACGGCCACGATCCCTCCGTCCAGGAGCCGCGCCGTGCGCTCGGCGTCGGACCGCGCGAGCTCGGCCCGGGCGGCGGCGGCCTCGCGATCGGCCGCGGCGCGCCGCAGCTCCTCCGCCGTCGAGCCCGCCAGGATCCTGGCGAGCGCCGCGTCCGCCTCGGCGACGTCGGCCCGCGCCAGCTCGACCGCGCGGCGCTGGGACTCGTCGTCGAGGACGACGAGGACCTGCCCGGCCCGGACGGTCTCGCCCTCGCGGACCCGCACCTGCGCGATCCACCCGGATTCCCTGGCCGAGAGCTGGACGTCGCCGCCCCAGCTCTCGACGATCCCGGGCGCGATGACGCGGGCGGGATCGACCGCCTCGGGGCGCGCGGCGGCCACGGGTCCGGCCCCGCCCGGCTGCGGCGCGGCCCTGCGCTCGACGGTGGGCTTCCCGTGGAGCCCGCAGCCCGACAGCGACGCGATCGCGGCCAGCGCCACGATGGACGGGTGAACCCTTCGATCGGACCTCATGACGTCCTCCTGACCGGGTGAAGGCGAGGCCCGGCGTCGCCGGCTTCGGCGCCGGGCGCGAGAGCCGGCTCGTTCGCGGCGGAGACGACCCTGCCGTCGACGACGTGGACGAGCCGGTCGGCGATGGAGAGCACGCGGTCGTCGTGGGTGACGATGGCCACCGCGCGGCCGCCGCTCGCGAGCTGGCGGAGGGTCGCCAGGATCCCGCGTCCGGTGGCGCCGTCGAGCGACGCGGTCGGCTCGTCGCAGAGGAGCACCGGCGCGTCGTTGACGAGGGCGCGCGCGATGGCGACGCGCTGCTGCTGGCCTCCCGACAGCTGGCGCGGCCGGGCGGTCCGCCGGTCCGCCATCCCCACCAGCTCGAGCGCGCGCTCGCCCCTCTCGCGGCGCTGCGCCGCGCTCGCCCCGGAGAGCAGGAGCGGCACGGCGGCGTTCTCGAGGGCGGTCAGGCTGGGGAGCAGGTTGAACTGCTGGAAGACGAAGCCGAGCCGGTCGCGCCGGAGGACCGCCAGCTCGTCCGGCGTGGCGCCGGAGAGGCTCTTGCCCTCGGCGAGCACCTCGCCCTCCGTGGGCGAGAGCACGAGCCCGAGGATGCTGAGGAGCGTGGTCTTGCCGCTGCCCGACGGCCCCATGATCACGAGCACCTCGCCGCGCCGGAGCTGGACGTCGGTGGGATGGAGGGCGCGCGAGGCGAGGTCGCCTTGACCGAACACCTTGCCGACGCCCCGGCCCTCGAGCGCGACGTCGGACGTTGCCTGGGACGCGATCACGGCTAGCTCCTGAAGACGAGGGCCGGGTCGAGCCGAAGCACCCGGCGGATGGCGGCGACCGAGGCCGCCGTGCACGAGACGAGCGCGGCGGCCGCGATGCCGAGGACGAGCGTGGGCGGGGCCACCATGGGGAGCGCGGGGGTGAGGTGGCGCACCAGGAAGAAGGAGGCGATCCCGACGGCGTAGCCGGCCGCCGCGAAGATCCACGCCTGCTCGAGGAGGAGCAGCAGGAGGTCGCGCCGGCGCGCGCCGACGGCCTTGAGCGTGCCGTAGTCGCGGGCGCGGTCCACCGCGGTCGAGTAGAGGGTCACCGCCACGATGGCGGCGCCGACGAAGGCCGCGACCAGGGAGCCCATCCCGAAGACGAGGCCCACGGGAGAGCGCACCAGGAAGTACCGCTCCTCCATGGCGCCGAACTCGCCCTGGGTCCGCACGATGGCGTCGGGGATGCGGGCCTCGAGGCGCGCCTTCACGTCGCCCGCGCGCTCTCCCGGCTCGAGCCCCACCGCGACGTAGGTGACGCGGTCCTGCGGGTAGCCGGTGAGCGACCGCGCGTCGTCGAGGTTGGCGTAGACGTAGTAGTAGGGGGTGTGCGGGTCCATCCCCTGGAAGAAGCCGGCCACGACGGCGGCCTTGCCGTCGATCTCGACCCGATCGCCGGGCTCGGCGGAGGCGAAGCTGGGGCGGTCGTTCCAGTTGAGCAGGATGCGGCCCGGCGCGCGCAGCGACGCGGGCGTCGTGCCCGGCGCGAGCGCCCGCGGCAGCCCCGCGTAGCGCGGCGCCTCGACGCCCAGCACCTTGACGAACTCGCGGACGCCGTCCGGGCGCGTCACCTTCCCGATCCCCTGGACGATGGGGGCCGCCCAGGCCACTCCCGGCGTCGCCGCGGCCACGCCCACCCGGCTCGCGGGAATGCTGTCGGTCGCGTCCGAGCTCTCGGTGGCCGGCGAGGCCACCCACACGTCGACGCCGGTGCTCGTCACGAAGGACGTGACCCTGCCCAGGATGCCGCCGAGGAGCGACAGCTGCTGGGCCATGAGGAAGACGGACACGACCACGCCGAGGAGCGTCCCCAGGCTCTTCACCGGGGTGTCGAGGAGCATGCGCAGCGCGAGGCCGGCGGCGGCCCGCGGGCCGGGACCGGCGGCGTGGGCGGCCCGGGCGGCGGGAGGAATCATGTGGACAGTGGGTTCGTAACTGGACATGATGTCCAAGAGTACGCTCCGGGACGCGGAGCTCAAGCGACATCAGGGCGGGAGCCGGCCGTTAACGGACGCTTGCCCCCGCACTGTCCAGGAACGGAGGCGAGCCATGCGGGAGAACCAGCCCGACCGGGACGACCGGCGCGTGCGGCGCACGCGCGGCGCGCTGCGCGACGCGCTCGTGGACCTGATCGTCGAGCGAGGCTGGGACGGGTTCAACGTCCGGGACCTGTGCGACCGGGCCGACGTGGGCCGCTCGACCTTCTACCTGCACTACGCCGACAAGGAGGAGGTGCTGGCCGGCGGGTTCGCCGATCTCGGCAAGGCGCTCCGCGCGGAGCTGGCGCGCGCCGGCGCGTCCTCGCCGCTCGCCTTCTCGCGCGGCCTGCTCGATCACGCCCAGGAGCACCTGCGCGTGTTCCGAGCCCTGGTCGGCCGGCGCGCCGCGCACTTCGTGCAGGCGAAGATGCGGGCGCTGGTGGTGGACCTGGTCCGCGAGGACCTGGCCGCGCGGCTCCCCGCGGGCGCCCGCCGCGACGCCGCGGCGGCCTTCCTCGCCGGCGCGCTCTTCGATCTGCTCATCTGGTCGCTCGAGGCGAGGCCCCCGACCACGGCGGCGGAGGCGGACGCGCTGTTCCACGAGCTGGCCGGGCCGGCGCTCGCGGCCGCGGGGATCCCCCGCGCGCGGGGCGCGAGGCCGTCGCCAGCATGAAGGACCCCTGGCAGGGAGCGCGGTGCGGCCGGGGTCGGCGCTTCAGGCGAGCGGCGCGCCCGAGCGCTTCACGTCCGTGATCATCGTCGCCCACACGCCGGTGGCCCCGGCCAGGAAGCGGACGCCCACGGTGGCGGTGCGCCCGGACTGCGCGGTCCAGCAGACCACGCTGCGGAAGCTCACGGCCCGGCTCCCGGCGCCGAGGCGGACGTCCATGGGGTCGCCCACGGCTGGCACGGGCCCCGACCAGGCGAGGCCGCATCCCTTCTCGGAGACCGAAAACGTGGTCATGTACGTGGGCCCGCCGGGACCGGAGACGACGGCCGGCATGCTGGCCAGGAACCGCGGGATGCGGGTCCGGTAGTCGGCCGGCTCCCCGCGCGCCACCGCCAGCAGCTTCTCGACCGCCCGGACGCGGGTGTCGTCGGGCACGAGCTCGATCCGGTGGTGGTTGCCGAGGGGGCTGACGCTCACCACGCGGCCGGTGATGGTCGCGGCGACGCGGATGCCGACGAGAGCGATCCGCGCCGCGACCCGCTGCTGCAGCCGGATCGGCTCGCGTGCCGGCAGCACCAGGCGCCGGGACTCTGGCCGCCAGGCGGCGAGCATCTCGTCGGGCCGGAGGGGAACGTCGATGGCCGTCACGCCGGCCTGCGGAGTGGGGGGCATGCGGAGCCCTCGCTTGCGAGAAGGTTCGGAGCTGGCTTTGCGCGGATCAGAGCGCCTTCCGGCCCGGCGTGCAAACGGTCGGTGAAGGCAAGACACCCACCTGCACGCACGCCGTCGCCAGGGAGAACCCCGACCCGGTCTCGGCAGCCGCGGGAGCCGAGGCCTCTTCGCCCATGGTGCAGGGACGGCTACACTGAAAGGATTCGCCGCCCGCGAGGATCCCTTGGCCAAGAGCGATCGCATCTCGCCGGACGAGTTCGGCGCCCTCTTCAAGAAGCTCGTCGAGCGCTCGATGGAGCGCGCACCGACCGGGAGGCCGCACTTCCTGGCCGCGCTCCAGGAGCATTTCGGCCGGGACCCGCGAGGCCTGGCGACCGTCTCCGAGCCGCTTCCGAGCTCGGATCATCCCAACCTCCACCTGGCCGTCCAGGAGTACGTCGCTTCGCCCGGCGTCACGTCGACGCTGGGAGGCGTCACCGGCCTGCGCGATCACGAGACGGCCACGCTCGCCTCGCTGCTGGTCAGCGGCGCCGCAGGCGTGGGCCCGGTGCAGTACGCGAACGTCGCCCTGGACGGCGGCCGGGTCATGGCCTGCGTGCAGCGGGGTCTCTACCTCCTGGGGGGCAAGCGCCGGGAGGCCATCCTGGTGTCGGGTCCGTCGCGCCACAACCCCTGGGAGAAGCTCCACGTCGAGGTGATGGCGGCGACGCACGAGGGGGCGACGTCCGCGCTGTCGCGGATCCGCGCCATCATGCGCGAGCGAAACGTGTACCGGGGGCGGGTCCTCTCGCTCCTCCCCGATCGCTACGCGAACACCCCCAGGGTCGTCTTCCATGCGCTCCGCGACATCGATCGCGAGGACATCGTCCTCGGCGACGGGATCCTGGACCGCGTGGAGCGGCATGCCCTCGGGGTCTCGAAGCACGCTCGCGCTCTCCTGTCGAGGGGCCGGCACCTGAAGCGCGGGATGCTCCTCCACGGGCCGCCGGGGACCGGCAAGACGCTGACCGCCATGTACCTCGCCGGCAGGATGCGCGACCGGACCACCTTCCTGCTGACCGGAGGAGGCCTCGGCCTCATCGAGGAGTCCTGCGGCATGGCGCGGTTGCTCCAGCCCGCCACCCTGATCATCGAGGACGTCGACCTGGTGGCCGAGGAACGAACGCACCAGGGCGTCTGCGAGAATGCGATTCTCTTCGAGCTCCTCAACCAGATGGACGGCCTCTCGGAGGACTCCGACGTCCTGTTCCTGCTGACCACGAACCGGCCGGAGATTCTCGAGCCCGCGCTCTCCTCGCGCCCGGGCCGGGTCGACCTGGCGGTCCACGTCCCGCTCCCGGACCTCGCCTGCCGGCGGCGTCTCATCGCCCTCTACGGGAAGGGGTTGGCGTTCGGCAAGGACGTCGACTTCGCGGCCCTGGCGCGGAAGACGGACGGAGCGAGCGGCGCCTTCATCCGGGAGCTGCTTCGGAAGGCGGCTCTCTTCTCGGCCGACGCCGGCGCCAGCTCCGTCCGGGCCACGCACCTCGATGCGGCGCTGCACGAGCTGACGATCCTGGGGGGCGAGCTCACCCGCAGCATCCTGGGCGGGCGGTCGGGCGGCGCCGCGGAGGGCGCGGCGTGACGCGGAGGAGCGAGGTGCCGTTCTTCCGGGGGGTCGGCCCGCAGGATCCGCCGGGGCGGCCCGGGTGCGGCCACGGGCGGCTTCCTGTCCGGTGTCGCCTTCGGGGCCGCCTACGTGTGGGTCAGGCACCTGCTTCTCACGTAGGCCTGCGACGCGCCGACCGGGACCGGCAAGACGACCGCGCACGCCGACACGTGCAGGGGCGCCCGGAGACCATCGACGAGACCGCGGCATCGTGACCGCCCGCGGTCGGCTCCCGACGGGCTGCAGGCAGGGCGGCCCTCATCCGCGCGCCTTCAGCATCTCGAGCACCAGATCGCGGAACGCGGTCACCTTCCTGGGAACGTGCTTCGCCGCGGGCGTGACGACGTGCAGGTGCCCCGCCGGAACCGCGAACCGGGGGAGGATCCGCACGAGCCGTCCGGCGACGACGTCGTCCTCGGCCACGAACGTGGGAAGGAGCCCGATGCCGGCGCCGGCGCGGACGGCGTCCCGCGCGAAGAGGAGGTCGTCGCAGACGATCCGGGGCGGGCGGCCCTTGCTCGCCGCGGGGCGCCCGGGGCGGGCCGGGCGCAGGCTCCGGGGGCCACCGCGGAACACGACCTGGTCGTGCCCGGCGAGGTCGGTCTCGACCCGCGGCGTCCCGCGCCGCGCCAGGTAGAGCGGCGACGCGAAGAGGTGGAACAGGATGGGCGCGGCCCGGCGAACCACCAGGGTCGAGTCCTGGAGCCTGGCGGCGACGCGGAGCGCCACGTCGAAGCCCTCCGCCACCAGGTCGATCACGCGGCCGGTGAGGCTGACCTGCACGGATACGGCCGGGTAGCGGGCCGCGTAGCGGGTGACCACCTCGGCCAGGAAGAGCACGCCGAGGTCCACGGGGGCGGTGATGCGGAGGGTCCCCGACGGCGTCTCCTCGCGTTCGGGGATCTCGCCCAGCGCGGCCTTCACCGAGCGCAGGAGCGGGGTGATCCGGTCGTAGAGCGCGGTGCCCGCCTCCGAGAGCGAGACCCGGCGTGTGGTGCGGAAGAGGAGCTGCACCCCGAGCTCGCCCTCGAGCCGGGCGAGGCCGCGGCTCGCGGAGGACTTGGGGATGCCGAGCTCCCTGGCGGCGGCGGAGAAGCTCGACGTGCGCGCCACCGCCTCGAACAGCGTCAGCCGGTTGAGGTCCATCGTTGCTCCAATGGAACGGAGAAGTGCAAGGATGAGTATTGCGCTGGACGGGGAACGACGGCAACCTCCTTCCCGTCACGGCCCCCATCCCCCGAGACGCGAGGAGACGAGCATGACGACCCCCTGGGACATCGACGTCGGCCACTCGGCCATCCACTTCCACGTCCGCCACATGGTGATCTCCAAGGTGCACGGACGCTTCGCGAAGTGGTCGGGCACCATCCAGCTCGACACGCAGGATCTCACCCGCTCGTCGGTCGAGGTGGCCGTCGACACGGCCTCGGTCGACACCCAGGTGGCCGATCGCGACACCCACCTCCGCTCCGCCGATTTCCTGGACGTCGCGAAGCATCCGCGGATGACGTTCCGCTCGAAGCGCATCGAGGCCGCCGGCACCGGGTACCGCGTGGTGGGCGACCTCGACCTGCACGGCGCCGTGCGCGAGATCACCCTGGAGGCGGAGTTCGCCGGGACCGGCAAGGATCCCTGGGGCAACGAGCGCGCGGGGTTCTCGGCGAAGGCGTCCCTCGACCGCCGCGACTTCGGCCTCGTCTGGAACGCCGCGCTCGAGGCGGGCGGCGTGCTGGTCGGCGAGAAGGTCGAGATCGCGATCGAGATCGAGGCGGTGAGGCGGAGCGCCGCCGCCCCGGTCGCCGCCTGACCCTGCGCCCGGACGGGAGAGGCCGCGGGCGCTCCCTCAGTCCTTGAGCAGCCCCGCCGCCCTCGCCGCCTCCTCGATCGACCGGTAGTTCTCGGGCGCGGTGGGGATGAACCGCCGCGTCCGCTGCAGGTCGAGGATGACCTCGTGCTCCCGGATGGCGGGATCGAGCGCCAGGAAGGCCGCCCGGATCTTCGCGACCAGGGCAGGGTCGAGGTCGCCGCGGACGGTCCAGTTGTAGTCGTGGTACTCGGGCGTGGTCCAGAGCACCCGGACCTTGGCCGGGTCGATCCTCCTCTCGTCCAGGAGCTTCTGCCAGATCGACTCGTTGAGCGCCCCGGCGTCCACCTTGCCGGCCTCCACCCACCTGGCCGTCACGTCGTGCGCCCCGGAGTAGGCCACCCGGGCGAAGTCCTTCTCGGGATCGATCCCGTGCTGGAGCAGGAAGTAGCGCGGCATGAGGTGGCCGGAGGTGGAGCTGACCGAGCCGAAGGCGAAGCGAGCGCCCTCGAGGTCGGCCAGCGTCCTCGCCTTCGACCCGGCCGGGACGATGAACTTCGAGTGGAAGCGGGCGTCCTCCTCCCGCTGGACGACGGGGATGGCGTTGCCGGTCCGCCGGCGCGCCTGCACGAACGTGAATCCGCCGTACCAGACCAGGTCGAGCCGGCCGGCCGCCAGCCCCTCCACGGTGGCGGCGTAGTCGCTCACCGGCACGAACGTCACCGGGCGGCCGACGGCCTTCTCCAGGTAGGCCCCGAGCGGCGCGAACTTCCGCTGGAGCTCGGTGGGAGACTCGTCGGGGATGGCGGAGACGCGGAGCGGCTCCTGGGCGCGGGCGGCCAGGGGCGCGGCGAGCGCGGCGGCCAGGGCGATGGGCGTGAGCCGGATCATCTGCGACCTTCCTTTCGTGGCTACCAGGCGTCCGCCACCGCCGGCCCTCCCGGCCAGGCGCGCGGCTCCGGCGGCGCGCCCGCCGGAGCGGGTCCCTCGAGGATCCGCCGGCGCAGCCAGCCGGAGAAGAGGTCCACCGCGGTCACCATCAGCACGATGGCGGCCACCAGCGTGAGCGTGCGGTGGTGGTGGAAGAGGCCGAGCGAGACGTGCAGGAGCGCCCCGATCCCGCCGGCGCCCACGATCCCGAGCACCGCCGAGGCGCGGATGGCCACCTCCCAGCGGTAGAGCGTGTAGGCAGCGAGCTGCGCCGCCGCCTGCGGGAGGACCGCGAAGGCGGAGACCGCCGGGAAGTCGGCGCCGGCGTTCCGGAGCGCCTCGACCGGTCCGGAGGGGACCTCCTCCAGCGCCTCCGCGTAGAGGCGGCCCAGCACGCCGGCGGTGTGGATGCCGAGCGCGAGCGCGCCCGCGAACGGGCCGAGCCCGACCGCGAAGACGAGCAGGAGCGCCCAGAGCATCTCGGGGAGCGTCCTCCCCAGGGCGAGCACGGCGCGCGCGGTCCAGGAGGCGGCCCCCATGGCGACCCGCCGCGCGGGGGACGGACCGCCCCCGCCCGGGCGCAGCGCCTCGACCCTCCAGGCGGCCGGCCAGGCGAGCAGGATCCCCAGCGCCGCCGCGATGGCCGTGCCGAGCACGCTCACCGCCAGCGTCCCCAGCGCGGCCGGCGCGATCTGGCGCAGGAAGGCCGGGTCGAGATCGGGCGGCCAGAGGGCGGCGGCGAACCGCCCCATGTCCCTCGACGCCCGAACGGAGAGGAGGTCGGCGACCGGCAGGTCGAGGAAGGCCGCCGCCAGCGCGGCGAGCCCGGCCCAGGCGCCGAGGGCCAGGACCCGCGCCCGGAGCGCCGCCATCCCCACCGGGAAGAGGCCGCGGCTCCGGTGGATGCGGCGCCGCACGCGCTGGGAGAGGAGGTCCACGCCCGCCACCAGGGCGAAGAGGGCGATCCCCTGCGCGGCCACCTCGTGGTAGGCGAACGTCTTGATGGACAGCTCGAGCCGGAGCCCGATCCCGCCCGCTCCCACCAGGCCCAGCACCGCCGAGGCCCGCAGCGCGCAGTCGAACCGGTAGAGCGCGTAGGAGGCGAGGAGCGGCAGCGACCGGGGGAGAAGGCCGAAGGCGAAGGCGGCGAGGCCGCCGGCGCCGGCCGCCCGGAGCGCGCGGGCGGCCTCCCGCGGGGTGGACTCGAAGATCTCGGCGAAGACCTTGCCCAGGATCCCGGCGTAGCCGATCCCGAGGGCGAGGATCCCCGCGGCCGGTCCCAGGCCGACCGCGCGCACGAAGAGCAGGGCCCAGAGGATCTCCGGGATCGATCGCATCAGGTTGAGCGCGGTCCGGGCCCCCGCCCAGCCCGCGCGGCGCACGACCCCGGGCCTCTCCCCGGACGTGGCGACGAGGTCCGGCGCGGTCGCCAGCCAGGCGAGCGGCGCCGCGAGGAGGAGCGCGAGCGACAGGCCCAGGAAGGCGATGGCGACCGTCTCGCCGAGCGGGCGCAGGAGGGACCGCAGGAACTCCGGCTCGTGGGCCGGCGGCCAGAACCCGCGCGCGAACTCGGCCATGGCCCCGCGCGCCTCCGGGGCGAGGAGCGCCGCGACGTCGCCGTCGGAGAGGCGCCAGGCGAGGGCGAGCGCGGCGGCCAGGGCCAGGCCGGGCCAGCGGAGCCAGGCCGGGAGCGGCGGGCGCCCGCCGGCACGGCTCACCGGATCACCTCGGGCGCGCGCGCGAGCGCGAGGAAGGCCCGGGCGGAGGGCGAGAGGCCGCGGTCGCGCCGGTAGACGGCGAAGACGTTGCGGGGGATGCGCAGCCCCTCCACCGCCACGACGCGGAGGAG
Organism: Anaeromyxobacteraceae bacterium; assembly: GCA_035466675.1. Taxonomy (GTDB): domain Bacteria; phylum Myxococcota; class Myxococcia; order Myxococcales; family Anaeromyxobacteraceae; genus Anaeromyxobacter. The sequence continues at coordinate 13,719 of DATIUR010000002.1, forward strand.
GCCGGCCTCGATCTCGTCCCGGACCGCGAGCCGGGAGACGAACGCCACGCCCATCCCGGACATGGCCGCGGCCTTCACGCCCACCAGCGTGTCCACCTCGAGCGCGGCTGCGGCCGGGTCGAGCGAGACGCCCATGTTCCCGAGGTGCTCCTCCACCACCGCCCGCGTGCCCGAGCCGGGCTCGCGGTCGATGCGCCGCAGGGACGCCAGCTGCTCGGCGGCGATGGGCCGCGGCCCGAGGCCGAGCGACGGGGCGGCCACCAGCACGATCTCGTCCTCCACCACGTTCTCGTAGGCGAGCTCCGGGCGCGGGCTCCGCGCGCCCACCAGGCCCAGCTCCACCCGCCCGGCCAGCACCTCCCCGGCCACCTCGGCGGAGTCCTTCACGGTGAGGCTGACCCGCACGCCCGGGTGGCCGCGGACGAAGGCCCGGACGATGCGGGGCAGGAGCAGCTGGGCGGGCGTGCTGGAGGCGCCCACCGCCAGGGTGGGAGGCTCCCCGGCGGTCGCCGGGCCGGGCGCGGGACCCGGTCCGGGGGGCGGCGGCGAGACCGCCGCGCCGCGCCGCGACTCGTAGAGGTGGGCGAGGTCGTCGAGCGTGACCGCCGCGGCCGGCCGGTCGAAGACGATCGCGCCCCGCCGCAGGCCGATCACCCGGTCCACGTGGGCGAGCAGGGGCTCGATCCGGTGCGTGGAGACGACCAGCGTGCGCCCGGCGAACGCCCGCGCGAAGAGCGCCACGATCCCGGCCGAGCGGGCCGGATCCACCGAGGCGAGCGGCTCGTCGGCCACGACGATCTCCGGGTCCTGGTGGAGCGTGCGGGCGATGGCCACCCGCTGCTGCTCGCCGCCGGAGAGCCGGTCCACCCGCTCGAAGATCTTGTCGGCGATGCCGACCTGGTCGAGCAGCGCCCGGATCCGCTCCGCCTCCCGGCCGGAGACGAGCGCGAGCAGCGAGCGCAGGAGGGAGGTCCGGCCCAGCTGCCCCGCCACCACGTTCTGCATCACGCTCGCCTGCGGCACGAGCAGGAGCTGCTGGTAGATGGTCCCGATGCGGGCGCGCAGCCTGCGGAGCGCCCGCGGCGACAGGCCCGCCGGCCGCTCCCCGAGGACCACCACCTCGCCGGCGCTGGGCGCGAGGGCGGTGGCGAGGAGCGACAGGAGCGTGGACTTGCCTGCGCCGCTCGGTCCCACCACCGCCACCCGCTCGCCGCGCGCGATCTCGAGGTCGAGCGGGCGGAGCGCCTCGAAGCCGCCGTAGGAGCGGCCCGCGCCGCGGAGGGCGAGGACGGGCGAGGCACGGGGCGACGGGCCCGGCTCGGGTCGCCCGTCCGCCGGGCCAGGTCCGGGGTCGTGGCTCCACGCGGGGGAGCTCCCGGGGCCGGGCATCCGAGCCTTTTAGCGGCCCGAGCCGGGCCGCTCAACATCCCAGAAAGACCCGGGCATTCGGCGGGCCGCGCCCGCCCGCGGCAAGCCGCCGCATCCCCTCCCGAAAGGGCCGATCCTGGCGCCGACGCGACCCGTGCCCCGTCCCGCCGGCCCGTGCTAGCGTGACCCGGTCCATGACACGGATGGGTTCCCGCGCCAGTTGGGGGGTGGCCGCGTGCGCGCTGGTCCTGTCCGCGGCCTGCGGCGGGGGCTCGAGCGGGCCTCCGCCGGAGCCGCCCGTCCGAGTGGGGCGGGGGAGCCCGGTCGGATCGCCGAACGCGCTCGTGATCCAGCCCGGCGGCGGCTACGTGACCTCGGCCGACGGCCGGCTCACGGTCTCGGTCCCCGCCGGCGCCATCTCGGCGCCGACCGACTTCACCATCCAGGTGATCACCAACACCGCCCCGAGCGGCGTGGGAAACGCGTTCCGGATCACCACCGTCCCGGCGGGCGTCGTCCTGGCCGCGCCGGTCGCGTTCGTCTTCGCGCCCGGCCCGACCGCGCCGCCGGTCGCCGACCTGAGCGTGGCCACGCA
>DATIUR010000003.1:0-21526 GCA_035466675.1 Anaeromyxobacteraceae bacterium
CCGGCGCGCCCGGGGGGACCGCGCTCGCCGGGCGGCCCGGCGGGTCCCGCCGGTCCCTGGGGGCCCTGCGGGCCGACGGTCACGTCGATCACGGTCCACTGGCCGTACGGATCGCTCGCGTGGAAGAAGGACTGGATCCAGACGGCGTAGGTGCCGGGCACGAGCGACGAGGTGATCCGGGCCACGAGGTCGGTGTGCGAGTAGCTCTCGACCGGCAGCTCCGCGCCGGCGAAGACCACGCGCGGCTCGCGCGCCACGCCGAACCCGCGCCCGCGGACGAACAGGAGCTCGCCGTCGAGGTCCGCGGCGGTGGCGATCGGACCGCGAGTGGGCGCGTCGCCCTGCCAGCCGGGCTGTGGCCCCGGCACGCCCGCGCCTGCGGGGAGAGATGTCGCGAGCGCGGCGAGGGCCGCGGCGAGGCTGCGGTGTGCTCCCATGTGCTCTCCCCCGAGCGCGCCGGATCGCACGCCCCGATATCCCCCGTCAAGGGGGGGCTTTGGGGCCGGTCGGCAACCGCTGGAATGGAAACGGGGAACCGGGGACCGGCGGCTCAGGTCTGCCCCGGTCGAGGGAGGGGCGCGGCCGCGGAAGCTCCGCGCGCGGGCAGCCGCATGGAGGGCTGCCTCGGCCTGGTCGGGCGAGACCGGGGCGACCAGCGCGAGGTCCGCTCCCGCGTCGAGCATCTGCGCCGCGGTTCTCGCGTCCGCAGCCACGCAGAGGAGCGCTGCGATCTCCCCTCGCACGTGACCGCGCAGGTGGCGCACGGGTTCGCCGGGAGCGGCGACAGGCCGGGAAACCCAGCGCGCACTAGGGCGACGGAGGGGCTCCCACGGAGGGCCCTGGGCGTGTCGCAGCCGGTGTGTAAGTTGACGATTGCAGGCGGGATGCGATGCTCCGAATCAGGAGGGCGGCCGAGCCTTCGGCGGTCGGTCGCGTGGGAGGGGCGGCGCATGAGGGGACACCTCGACTGCTGCGCGGAGGCGGACGTCGAGCAGGTGCGTGCAATCTCTGAAGGTTTCCGAGAGGACGAGTGGATCTGCCGCTGCCGCCGATGCGGACAGCACTGGTACTCGAGCCGCTGGACCGAGACGGTGGCGGGTCGGAAGCTGGAGGAGGTCCGGTACTTCCGCGTCACGCCGGCCGAGGCCGAGAAGATGATGCGCGGCTCCGCCCGCGGCCTCCTCGAGCACCGCGACGCCATCGCGGTGCTGAACGGCGCCACCGCTCGCCGGGTGCGCGGCTTCGGCCCGGTCTGAGGGAGGCGGCGCCCAGGGCGCGACGACCGCGAGGCGTCGAGGCCGCGGAGGCCGCGGCGCACGGGGCGGCCGTCAGGGCTTCACCCAGCCCGTGATGGACGCCAGGTGGCCGTCCGGATCCCGGAAGTCGCACGCCCACAGCTCCCGGTCTCCCTGGCGCGTCACGGCCCGCGGGGCCGTCCGGAAGGGCACCCCACGCGCCGACATCTCCGCGTGAGCCGCGCGCACGTCCTGGACCTCGAGGACCACTTCGGTGAGGGCGAGGAGCCCGTCCGGCGGGTCGGACGCAGCCCGGTCGGAGCGGTTCAGGACGAGGGCCACCGGCCCCGCCCCCAGCACGGCGAAGGGACCGCCCGCGGCCTGGACCGGCAGGCCGACGCGATCTCGCCAGAACGCGATCGCCCGCTCGATGTCGGCCACGCGGAGGATCACGCTCGAGAGCGACGGGGCGGGCATCGCCCTCCAGCATAGCCGACGCGCGAGCGCGGCGCCGGGGCGCACCGGCCCGCCGCCCGATCGCGGCAGCCGCGGGCGAGCGGCCGGAGGCGCGTGCGGCCCGCGCGCCGGCCCGTCCGCCGGAACATGGAGCGATCTGCGGTGACGGTGGGTGAACGGGGCCGAGGTGGGTGCGGCGGGGACGCGGTCGGTCTCTCGCCCATCCCTCCCCGTGGTGTCCCGTGGCCCGGGGCTTAAGCGCGATGATGCGGGACGGTATGGTCGAGACGCGCATGACGAGCATCGAGGCCAGCGCAGCGGCGTGGAGCGCGGACGCCGATCTCGACGGGGCGATCGTCGACCTCGTCGAGCGCGGGGCGGTGGTGGTGCCTCCGTTCCCGACCGTGGCGGGCCGCGTGGAGCGCCTCATCTCGGGCGGCGACTGGGCCGTGGGCGAGCTGCTCCGGCTGGTGGGCGCCGATCCGGCCCTGGCGGGCGCGGCGCTCGCGGCCGCGCCCGGAGCCGCCTCCATCGAGGAGGCGGCCGGCCATCTCGGGCCGCACGGGCTCGCCCGGGCCGCGGTGTCGGCCATCCGCGAGGCCGGACGATCTCCGCCCGGGCCGCTCGCCCCGCTCCGGCGCGCCGCCTGGTGCGACGCCGTCTCCGCCGCCGCGCTCTGCCGGGACCTCGCCCGCGTCCGCGGTCTCCACGCCGAGACGGCCCACGCCTGCGGGCTCCTCCACGACGTGGGCAGGCTCTTCGCCATCGCGCTGCTCGAGCGCATCGCCCAGGGCGCTCGGGCCGACCACGCCATGCCCATGCGCTGGTGGGAGGCGGTGGTGGAGCGCTATCACGTTCGCCTCGGGATCGCCCTGGCCGATCGCTGGGGTCTCTCGCCGGTCCTCCGCGACGCGGTGGCCCTGCACCACGGCGGGAGGCCCGCCCATCCCGCCTCGGCGGGCCAGCTGGCCGCGCTGTCGGTGACGGGCGCGGTGGTGCGCGTGCTGGCGGACCAGGGGAGGGTGGCGGAGGAGGACGCCGCCGCCATCCGGGCGCTCGACCAGGGCGATGCGGACGCGCTCGCCCGCACCGTGGACCGCCTCCCGCGCCTGCTGGCGGCGCTCGAGGGGGAGGCCTCGTGCTCGTCCTCGGCGCGGAAGCATCCCGCGCGCGTCCGCCCCCGCGGCGTGCGGATCCGCATCGCCGACACGCTCTACGAGGCGACCGGCTTCGCGGCGCACCAGATCGTGGCGAGGGGCGACGTGCCGCTGCCCGAGGAGCTGCTCCTCGAGGTCGAGCTGGTCAGCGACCCGCCCACCCGCTTCCACGCGCGCGTGCTGCTCTGCTGGCCGGAGGACGGGCGCTTCGGCGTCGTGCTCGTCCCGTTCGCGCTCACCGGCCCGGCGCTCCTGCACTGGCAGGGGCTGGTGGCGCGCGCCACGGCGAGCTGAGCCCAGGACGGGCGCGCGGAGGGTGGGGCCTCCACCCACCCGCACCGGTTCTTTGCACGCCGGGCGAAGCTGTGTCGTGATCGCCCCGCCGGTGCGGGCGCGTTGACACGGGCGTCCGCAGGGGCAGGGTTCTCGCGGGCTTGGCGATGGCCCCCGCCTTGAAGAGAGGCGCCGACGGCAGTCCCACCGCCTGGAGGGGTCCATGCGCACTCGCCTCGTCGCCGTCGTCCTCGCCGCCCTCGCCTCCGCCTGCCAGCGGTGCGGCGGGCCCGCCGGTTCCGGCGTGGAGGTCGCCCCGCTCCCCGAGTCGCCCCAGATCAGCGTGGATCAGGAGGCGCTCCCCGGGGCGGGCGGCGAGCTGGCCGTGGTGGCCGCCCGGCCCCAGGGCCCGGCCGAGGGCAACTTCCGGCCGACCGTCACCTTCTCGAAGCCGGTGGTGGCGCTCGGCTCGGTCGAGCACGAGAAGGGGATCCCCACGCCCCTGACCCTCGATCCCCCCATCGAGGGCGAGTGGCGCTGGCTGGGATCGGCCACCGTCGAGTTCGTCCCCAAGGGGCTCGTGCCCTTCTCGACGCAGTTCACCGTCACGGTGCCGAAGGGGCTGCGCGCCGCCGACGGATCGGAGCTGGCGGAGGCCTACACGTTCAGCTTCCTGACGCCTCGCCCGGAGGTCCAGGCGATCGATCCGGAGGACAAGTGGCGCTGGGTGAAGCCGGACCAGGTCTTCGCCGTCGTGATGAACCAGCCGGTGAAGGACCTGGCCGGGCACCTGCACCTCGGCGCGGGCGGCCAGGAGGGATGGCCGCTCGAGGTGAAGGAGGTCCGGCTCGCCGACGAGAAGCGGAAGGCCGAGCCGGAGCGGCGCCACGAGCGGATGGCCTTCGAGGAGAAGGGCGAGAAGGACCGGCGGGTCCGCTACGAGGTCCGTCCGAAGAGGCCGCTCCCGCTCGACGCCGAGGTGGAGCTGCGGATCGACGAGAGGCTCCGCGGCGCGGAGGGTCCGCTCGAGGTCACCGGGACGACGCGCTGGACCTTCCGGACCTACGGCCCGTTCCGCCTGAAGGGCGCCGGCAAGTGCTGGTCCTGGAGCCGGAGCTGCCCCTGGGGGCCGATCGTCCTCGAGACCACGAACCCGGTGGACCCGAAGAGCCTGAAGGCCGCGCTCGCCATCGAGCCGGCCGCCGCCATCGACTGGGAGCGGGCCGAGGTGTCGCAGGAGCGGGTGGAGCTGGTGGGCGAGTTCGTCCCCGGGACGCGCTACCAGATCTCGGTGGCGAAGGGGGCGAAGGACGCCTTCGGCCAGGCGCTGGGCGAGCCGTGGAAGGACTCGGTGAAGCTCTCCGACCTCGACCCGGAGCTGGACGCCGGCGGAGGGATCGCCCTGCTCGAGGCGAAGGGAGACGGGCTCCTCCCCGCCAAGACCGTGAACGTGGACGAGCTGGATCTGGCCCTGCGCCCCCTGGACGTCGCGGAGATGGCGAGGCTCCTCGCCTCGGAGAAGGAGGCCGACCTGTCGGGCGCCGCCGAGCGCACGCTCGAGGTGTCCTCGAAGAAGAACCGCTACCGGCGCACCGGCATCCCGGTGCGCGAGATGCTGGGCCGGCCCACCGGCCTCTTCGTGCTGCGCATCGAGGCGTCGGACCTGCCGCGCCACGAGCGGAAGCGGCAGATCCTGGGCCAGGTGACCGATCTGGCGGTCCACGCCAAGCTGGGGGCCACCAGCGGCCTCGCCTGGGTGACGCGCCTCTCCGACGGGAAGCCGGTGGCGGGGGCCCGGGTGGCCCTGCACGACCGGGAGGGGAAGGAGCGCTTCGCCGGAACCTCCGACGCCGACGGCCTGGCCCGGCTCCCCGGCCTGGCCGGGATCTACCCGGGCGCGGACGACTGGTGGAACCTCCCGGCCGCCGTCGTCTCGGCCCGGGCCGGCGACGACGTGGGACTGACCATGTCCACCTGGTCCTCGGGGCTCGCCCCCTGGACCTTCGGCGTGGACGCCACCTGGGAGGGCGACGCGCCCCACTCGCTCGGCGGGGTCTTCGCCGAGCGCGGCATCTACCGGCCGGGCGACGCGGTGCACCTGAAGGGGATCGTCCGGACGCGCAAGCTCGGGCGCATCGCCACGCCGCCGGCCGGCACGCGCGCCAAGGTCACCGTGAATTCCTCGCGCGGCAAGGAGATCTTCGCGAGGGAGGTCTCCCTGACCGCCTTCGGGACCTGGTCGGCCGAGGTGCCCGTGCCGGCCGACGCGCCGCTCGGAACCTACGCGGTGCGGGCCGAGGCCACGCTCCAGGGCAAGACGCTCACCACCGGGGGCGACTTCCGCGTGGAGGAGTACCGGGCCCCGCAGTTCCAGGTGGACGTGGTGGCGCCGTCGCGCGAGATCGCCGCGGGCGACGCGGTGAAGGCCGAGGTGATCGCCCGCTACCTCTTCGGCGGCGGGATGCCGTCGGCGAGCGTGCGCTGGACGGTGGCCCGCGAGTCGGTGGCCTTCGAGCCGCCCGGGAACGAGGGGTTCACCTTCGGGCCGCGGACCTGGTGGTGGGACGACGAGGAGCCGTCCCCCACCTCGGACGTGTTCGCCTCCGGCGAGGGCCAGACCGGGCCGCTCGGCCTGCTGGCGCTCGACGCCGGCGTGGCCGAGGCGCCCGGCGGCCGGACCTTCGCCTACACGGTCGAGGCCGAGGTGGAGGACGTGAACCGCCAGCGCATCGCCAGCCGATCCCGGATCACCGTCCACCCGGCCTCGGTCTACGCGGGCGTGCGGCGCCGCTCCACCGGGTTCGCCGAGACCGGACGCGAGGCCACCCTCGAGCTGGTGGCGGCCGCCCCGGACGGCGCGCGGCGGGCGGGCCTCCCGGTCGAGGTGTCGGTGGTCCGGCGCGACTGGAAGTGGATCCGCAAGCGCGGCGTGGGCGGGGAGTGGATCTGGGAGAACGAGGTTTCCGAGGTCGCGGCCGGCGGCTGCAAGGCGAAGACCGAGGCCGGTCCGGTGGCCTGCCCCTTCACCCCCAAGGAGCCGGGCCTCTACGTGGCGGCCGCCACCGTGAAGGACGAGAAGGGGAGGGCCCAGACGACGCGCTTCCCGTTCTACGCGGTGGGCTCGGGCTGGGTCTCCTGGCAGCGCGAGGAGACGGACAAGATCGACCTCGTCCCCGACCGGCGCGTCTACGCGCCCGGCGACGTGGCCCGGGTGCTCGTGAAGAGCCCGTTCCCGGAGGCCGAGGCCGTGCTCACGGTCGAGCGCGAGGGCGTCACCCTGGCGAGACGCGTGCGCCTCGCCGGGGCGGCCACCGCGCTGGAGGTGCCGCTGGGCGAGGACGACGTGCCGAACGTCTTCGTCTCGGTGGTCCTGGTGCGGGGCCGGACCAAGGGCGCCGAGCCCGCCGAAGCCGACGCGGACCCCGGTCGCCCCCAGGTGCGGGTGGGCTACGCCCGGCTCGAGGTGGAGAAGGCGCAGAAGCGCCTCTCGGTGGCGGTCCGGCCCGACGGGACCGAGCGTCGCCCCCGCGACAAGGTCCGGGTGGATCTCGAGGTGAAGGACGCCTCCGGCAAGGGCGTGGCGGCCGAGGTGACGGTCTACGCGGTGGACGAGGGCGTGCTCCGGCTCACCGGGTACGAGACGCCCGACCCGGTCGACATGATCCACCCGCCGCGCGGGCTCTCGGTCCGGATCGGCGAGCCGCTCCTGCACCTGGTGGAGCGGAGGAAGTACGGGGAGAAGGGCGAGACGAGCGGCGGCGGAGGGGGGGGCGACGCCTCCGGCGCCGGATTCCGCTCCCGCTTCAAGACCACCGTGCTCTTCGCGCCCGAGGTGAAGACCGACGGGGAGGGGCGCGGGAAGGTCGAGTTCGAGCTGCCCGACAACCTCACCACCTTCCGGATCATGGCGGTGGCGGTCGGCAAGGACGACCGGATGGGGAAGGGCGAGGCGAAGGTGGCGGTGGCGAAGCCGCTCATGGCCCTGCCGGCCCTGCCGCGCCTGGCCCGGGCCGGCGACCGCTTCGAGGCCGGCGTGGTCGTCCACGCGCCGGGGGGCAAGGTCCGCGAGGTGGAGGTGCGGGCGGAGGCGGCCGGCCTCGCGCTCGAGGGGTCCGCCGTCCGGAAGATCACGCTCGAAGACGGGAAGCCCCGCGAGGTGCGCTTCCCGTTCCGGGCGGAGGTGCCGGGCCAGGCGGTGCTCCGCTTCGCCGCCAGCGGCGGAGGGGAGCGGGACGGGGTGGAGCAGCGCCTGCCGGTGGGCCTGCCGGTGGAGATGGAGGCGGTGGCGGTGTACGGCGACACCCGGGACGTCCGCCGCGAGGGGCTCGCCACGCCCGGCGGCGTCCGGCCCGAGGTGGGCGGGCTGGAGGTGACCCTCGCCTCCACCGCGCTGGGCGGCTTCGCCGAGAACGCGCGCCAGCTGGTGGAGTACCCCTACGGCTGCCTGGAGCAGCTCTCCTCGAGGCTGGTCCCGTTCGTGGCGCTCCGCGAGATCCAGGGCAAGTTCGGGATCCGCCACGAGCCCGGGCAGAAGCCGGGCGCCCCGCCCGAGTTCCTGCGCGACCTCCTCGGCGAGGCGGCCCTCCGCATCCACGAGACCCGCGATCCGGACGAGGTGGTGCGGCGCACCGTCCGGGCCATCGAGACGCTCCAGAACCCGGACGGCGGCTATCGCTACTGGCCCTCCTCGGAGTGCACGGCGGAATGGGCGTCGTCCTACGCGGTGCTGGCCCTGGGCCGGGCCGCCGAGCTGGGCTACCCGGTGGACCGCGAGGCGCTCGCGAAGGGCCAGGCCTACCTGGCCGGCACCGTGGCGGCGGGGAAGTGCACGCGCTGCTGGTTCTCCTGCCCCAAGCCGGGGGACGAGGAGCGCGTCTTCGCCCTCTACGCCCTGGCGCGCACCGGCGCGCCCAAGGCCTCCCACTACGGCGAGCTGTTCGGGCGCAGGAAGGACCTGCCGCTCTTCGGGAAGGCGATGCTCGCCGACGCGATGTTCGTGGGGGGCGGAGACCGCGGCGAGGCGAAGAAGCTCCTCCAGGAGATCCTGAACCACGCCAAGGAGTCGCCCGCCGAGGTGCACTTCGAGGAGGCCGACGCGCGGACCTGGGCGCCGCTCTGGTCCTCCGATCCACGCACCACCGCCATCGTGCTCCAGACCCTCGCCGACGTCTCGCCGGACCACCCCTTCGTCTCGAAGATCGCCGCCTACCTGGGCAAGGTCCGGCGCGGCGACGGCCGGTTCCGGAACACCCAGGAGGCGGCCTTCGCGCTCATGGCGCTCTCCGAGGTGGTGCGGACCAAGGAGCGGGAGGTGCCGGACTTCACCGCCCGCGTCACCCTGGGCGGCAAGCCCGTGGCCGAGACGCGCTTCGCCGGGCGCTCGACCGACGTCCGGAGGACCACCGTGGCGATGAAGGACCTGGCCCGGTCGTCCGCGCCCCTGCCCTTCGACTTCGCGCGCGACGGCAAGGCGGGCGTCCTCTACTACGGGGCGCTGCTCCGCTACGCGCCGGCGAAGGTCCCCGAGGAGCCGCTCGACCGCGGGCTCTTCGTGCAGCGGTGGTTCGAGCCCTACCAGGGGGGCGGGCAGGTGCGTGCGGCGCGGGCCGGCGACCTGGTGCGCGTGCGCGTGCGGATCGCCACGCACATGGAGCGCCAGTACGTGGCCGTGTCGGTGCCGGTCCCCTCCGGCCTCGAGATCGTGGACACCACCCTCTCCACCACCGCCGGGCAGCGCGAGAAGCCGAAGGAGGAGGGGCGGGGCGAGGGCTACGAGTGGGAGAGCGAGGAGGACCTCTCGGAGGAGGAGGAGCCGGTCCTGCCCCCCTGGGCGACCGGCTTCTGGAGCCCGTTCCACCACGAGGAGCGGCGGGACGACCGGATGGTGCTCTTCGCCGACAGGCTCCCGCCGGGCGTGCACGTGGCGAGCTTCGTGGCGCGCGCCACCACCCCGGGCGAGTTCGTGCTGTCGCCCGCGCACGCCGAGGAGATGTACACGCCCGAGGTCTTCGGACGCTCCGACGGCGGGATCTTCCGGGTCCTGGCCGAGGAGAAGGTGGCGGCGCGGTGAGGCCGGCCCGGGGCCGCGCCATCCGGCGGTGGCTCCTCGCCTCGGCGGGGGCGGCCGCCCTGGTGGCCTGCGCCTTCGTGGCCTGGCCGCTCCCGGAAGGCCTCCTCGACCGCCGGCCGGTCCCGGCGGTCCGGTTCACCGATCGGACCGGGCGCCTCCTGCGGGAGGTGGCCTCCCGGGCCGACGGCCGGGGCGCCGCCCTGCCGCGGGACGAGCCCCTGCCCCCGCTCCTCCGGGCGGCCTTCCTGGCCGCCGAGGACGCGCGCTTCGAGCGCCACCCGGGCGTCGATCCGCTCTCCGCGTCGCGCGCCTGCTGGCAGCTCGTCTCCCGCCGCCGGATCGTCTCGGGCGCCTCGACCATCACCATGCAGCTCGCCCGCCAGCTGGTGCCGCACCGCCGGGACCTGGCCGGCAAGGCGGCCGAGGCCCTCTGGGCGCTCCGGCTCGAGGCGCACCTCTCCAAGGACGAGATCCTGCGCGCCTATCTCGATCGGGTCTGGCTCGGGAACGGCACCTTCGGCGTGGAGGCGGCGAGCGGCCTCTACTTCGGGCGGCCGGCCCGCACCCTCTCCGCCGGGCAGGCGGCCCTGCTGGCCGGGATGACGCGCTCGCCCTCCGGCCTCGACCCCTACCGGCGTCCGGAGCGCGCCCGCGCCCGCATGGTCGAGGTGCTCGGCCGGATGGAGCGGCTCGGGCTCGTGGGCCCGGGGGAGGCGGGCGCCGCCGCGGCGGCCCCGCTCGACCTCGAGCCGCCGGAGGCGGTCTTCGAGGCGCCCCACCTGGTCGAGGCGCTCTGGCGCGAGCTCCCCGCCCTGGGCCTCGACGGCGCCGCCGAGGTGGAGACCACCCTGGACCCGGGCCTGCAGCGGGACGTCGAGCGCATCGTCCGCGCCGAGCTGCGCGGGGACCCCCGCCTGCCCAACGCCGCGGTGATGGTGGTGGACAACGACACCGGCGAGGTGCTCGCCTACGTGGGCTCGGCCGACTTCCTCGACGCCGCGCGGGAGGGGCAGAACGACGGCGTGCGCGCGCTCCGCCAGCCGGGCTCCGCCCTGAAGCCCTTCGCCTACGGGCTCGCGCTCGCCCGCGGCCGCACCCCCGCGAGCCTCCTCTCCGACGTGGAGGTGCACCTGGCCACGCCCACCGGCGACTGGGTCCCGCGGAACTACGATCGCCGGGTGCACGGGCCGGTGCGCCTGCGGGCGGCGCTCCAGAACAGCTACAACGTCCCGGCGGTGCGCCTCGCCGAGGATCTGGGCCCGGACGCCGTCCTGCGGGTGCTGCGCCGGGCGGGCTTCTCCTCGCTCGACGCCGGCGCGGAGCGGTACGGCGCCGGGCTGGTGCTGGGGAACGGCGACGTCACGCTCCGCGAGCTGGCCCGCGCCTACCGCGGCCTGGCCCGCGGGGGCCTCTCCGGCCCGCTCCGGGAGGTCCGCGCCGCGCGGGACCCGGCCGGGCGGCCTCTCCCGGTCCGGAGCGACGGGCCGGCGCGCCGCTTCCTGCCGGAGGGCGCGGTGGCGCTCCTCACCGACGTGCTCTCCGACGAGGCCGCCCGCGCCCCGGCCTTCGGGCTCTCGAACGCGCTCCGGCTCCCGTTCCCGGTGGCGGCCAAGACCGGCACCTCCCGCGCCTACGTGGACAACTGGACCGCGGGCTTCACCGCCGAGCGGACGGTGGCCGTCTGGGTGGGGAGCTTCGACGGGACGCCCATGCGAGGCGTGTCGGGGATCACCGGGGCGGGCCCCATCTTCGCGAGGGTGATGGTCCGCGCCATGCGGGGGATCTCGCCCGCCCCGCTCGTCGACCGGTCGCGCTTCGAGCGGGCGCGGGTGTGCGCGCTCTCGGGCCGGCTGGCGGGGCCGGCCTGCCCGAGCGCCATCGACGAGGTCTTCCTCCCCGGCACGGCTCCGGCGGAGGGCTGTCCCATGCACCGGGCCGGCGCCGGCCGCGTCGTCCTCGACGTCGGCCCGGAGTTCCAGGCCTGGGCGCGCGCCGAGGGGATCGCCTCGGAGGCCTCGACGGCCCCGGCCTCCGCGGAAGCGGGCTCGCCCGGCGCGCGGCTCCTCCTGCCGCGGGACGGCGACGAGTACCTGCTCGAGGCGGGATTCCCCGAGGGGGCGCAGCAGGTCCCGCTCCGCGTGCTGGCGCCGGCGGGCGTCCCGGAGGTCGAGGTCCGGACCGACGCGGGGCGCGTGACCCTGCGCCCCCCCTTCACCGGACGCCTCCCGGCGCGCCCCGGGCGCCACCGGGTGGAGCTGTGGCTCCCCGGCGGGAGCGGGCCCGCCGCGGCGGCGAGCTACGTCGTCCGGGGGGAGGGAGGGTGACCGCGCCCGGCGCCGGGCTCCTGGCCTTCCTGGCGCTGGCCGCCCCGGCGCCCGCCCGCCCGGCCGCCGGCGCGCGGGTGGTGGTGGAGGTGCTCACCCGCGCGGCGCCGCGCTCGCTCGCGGTGGAGGGAGGGGGCCTGGTCGCCTCCTTCCGGGCACGGGGCGACGACCTCCTCCGGGACGGCCGGGAGGTGGCGGTGCCCCACCGCCTGCCGGCGCGGGCCTGGCGGGTCCGTCCGCCGGGCGGAGCGGCGAGGAGCTACCGGGGCGCGCTCGCTCTCCGCGCCGAGCGCGGCCTCGTGCGCGTCCGCGTGGAGATGGACGTCGAGGAGTACGTGGCGGAGGTGGTGGCCTCCGAGACCGAGCCGGGGACGCCCCCGGAGGCGCTGGCGGCGCAGGCGGTGGTGGCCCGCTCCTACGCGCTGGCCGCCCGGGACCGCCACCCCGGCGGCGCGCTCTGCGACCTGGCGCACTGCCAGGTCCTTCGCGCCCGCGGCCACCGGCGCGCGCAGCGGGCCGCTTCCCGCGCCGCCGCCCGGGCCACCGCCGGGGAGGTGCTCCGGCTCCCCTCGGGCGAGGTCGCCCTGGCCCCGTTCCACGCGGCCTGCGGAGGCCACACCGCCGATCCGCGCGAGGCCTTCGGCGGGGAGGGAACCGGCGCGGCCGCGGTGCCCGACGACGCCTGCCCTGCCCGGCCGTGGCGGGCGGGGATCGACGGCGGCGACCTCGCCCGGGCCGTGCGCGGCGCCCTGGCGCGCTCCGGGGACGCCTCGGAGGTCCCGGCGCGCCTGCAGGCCGCCGACCTCGTGCTGGCCGAGGGCCGGGGTGGCTGGATCTCGCGCGTCTCGGCGCGCGACGGCCGCGTGCGGCTCTCCGGCGACGCGTTCGCGCGCGGGGTGGACGGGGCGCTGGGATGGGGCGAGGTGCGGAGCTCCCGCTTCGCCGTGTCCGACGAGGGCGGGCGCGTCACCTTCCGAGGGACCGGGGCCGGCCACGGGGTGGGGCTCTGCCAGGCGGGCGCGGCGGTGCGGGCCGCCGCCGGCCAGGATCACCGGACCATCCTCCGCCACTACTTCCCGCTCGCGGCGCTCGGGAACTCCGGCGGCCGGCGGGTCACCTCCGCACCACCGCGATGACGTTCGGGACCGGCCAGGCCCCGCGGTTGTCCACGGCCGAGTCGGCCACCGCCGCAAAGCCCCCCACCAGCTCCATCTCGCGGCCGCCGGCCTTCACGTAGAGCTGCGCCTCCGGGCCGCCCTCGACGTACATGGCCCGGGCGAGCCCGATGGGGTGGGAGAGCAGCGCGTTCACGAGGTCGTGGACGTCGAAGGGCGTGCGGGCGTGGACGAGCAGCAGCTTCCCGGCCCGGTCGATGCCGATGGCGGCCGTGGAGAAGCGCTGCTCCGACCGGGCCCACACGTTGCGCCGGTCGCAGGAGACCATCCGGATGGACTGCACCAGGCTGCCGTACCCCTCCGCGAGCGCGGCCAGGTCCTCGCACTCCCGGTCGATGATGCGCACCCGCGGCACCCCGGAGGCGAGCGGATCGAAGGCCAGCACCGCCTTGTGCTTCGCGAGCGTGGCCCGGTTCACGTGCTCGCGCGTCCGCATCAGACCGACGCTGGTCCGGTAGTCCTCCTGGTACATGGAGGCGTTGATGGCGGCCACCGCCCCTGCCCGCACGGCCCAGCCGCGGACCGTGCGGAGCGAGCCCTCGCCGGGAGCGGAGGCGTTGAGGAGCCTGAGGTCGAACCGGGCCGGGTCCACCCGGACCACGGTGATCTTGCCGTCGCCGCTCCCCGTGCTCGGCCCGTCGAACACGCCCATCTCCAGCCCCGGCTCCAGCGCCTCCCAGGGCGAAGGGGCCTGGGGGGCTCCCGTCACGAGGAGGACCGGCGCCAGGGCGGCGAGCCACATGCAACCATTCTCCGGCCCACCCGAGACGGTGACAAGGGGAAGGCCCGTGACAGGATCCGGCCATGGCCCATCCGCTGGCGGGACGACCCGCGCCGAGGGAGTCGCTCGTGGACGTCGCCGACCTCCTCCGGCGCTACTTCTCGGAGAGCCCGGATCCACGCGACCCGGCGCAGCGCGTCGCCTTCGGGACCTCGGGCCACCGCGGATCCCCGCTGCGGCGGAGCTTCCACGAGGCGCACATCCTGGCCGTGGCACAGGCGGTCTGCGAGTGGCGGGCGCGGCAGGGCATCGACGGGCCTCTCTTCCTGGGCCGCGACACCCACGCCCTCTCCGAGCCGGCCGAGCGGACCGCCCTCGAGGTGCTGGCGGCGAACGGGGTCTCGGTGGTCGTCTCCCGGGACGACGCACCGGTTCCCACCCCGGTCGTGTCGCACGCCATCCTCGCGCACAACCGGGGCCGGTCGTCCGGCCTCGCGGACGGCATCGTGGTCACCCCCTCGCACAACCCGCCGGAGGACGGCGGCATCAAGTACAACCCGCCCGACGGGGGCCCGGCCGACACCGCCATCACCGCCTGGATGGAGGCCCGCGCGAACGAGCTGCTCGAGCAGGGGAACCGCGGTGTGGGGCGCAGGGCGGTCGAGCCCGGCCGCCTGCCCCCGAACGTCGCCGTCCGCGACTACGTGCGCCCCTACGTCGAGGACCTGGCCAGCGTGATCGATCTCGAGGCCGTGCGGGCGGCGGGGCTCCGGCTCGGCGCGGACCCGCTGGGCGGCTCGAGCGTCGGGTACTGGGCGCCCATCGCCGAGACCTACCGCCTGGACGTCACGGTGGTGAACCCGACCGTGGATCCGACCTTCGGCTTCATGCCGCTCGACCACGACGGCCGGATCCGCATGGACTGCTCGTCGCCGTACGCCATGGCCGGCCTGGTGGCCCTGCGGGACCGGTTCGACGTCGCCTTCGGGAACGACGCCGATGCCGACCGGCACGGGATCGTGGTGCCGGGGGCGGGACTCATGAGCCCGAACCACTACCTGGCGGTGGCGATCGACTACCTCTTCCGGAGCCGCACGGGCTGGTCGCCCGCGGCCGGGGTGGGGAAGACGCTCGTCTCCTCCGCGCTCATCGATCGCGTGGCCGCCCGGCTGGGGCGGCGCCTGGTGGAGGTGCCGGTGGGCTTCAAGTGGTTCGTGCCCGGGCTGCTCGACGGGTCGCTCGGCTTCGGGGGCGAGGAGAGCGCGGGGGCCTCCTTCCTGCGGCGGGACGGGACCCCGTGGACGACCGACAAGGACGGCATCGTCATGGACCTGCTCGCCGCCGAGATCCGGGCCCGCACCGGCAGGGATCCGGGCGAGCGGTACTGCGCGCTCGCCGCCGAGCTGGGCGCGCCTTTCTACGCGCGCGAGGACGCCCCGGCCACGCCGGCGGAGAAGGCCACCCTGAAGCGGCTCTCCCCGGAGGCGGTCCGGGCGCGGGAGCTGGCCGGGGAGCCGATCCTGGCCCGCCTCACCCGGGCGCCCGGGAACGGCGGCGAGATCGGCGGGCTCAAGGTGGTGGCGGCGAGCGGCTGGTTCGCGGCCCGGCCCTCCGGCACCGAGGACGTCATGAAGATCTACGCGGAGAGCTTCCGCGACGAGGCGCACCTCCGGCGCATCCTGGAGGAGGCGCGCGCCATGGTGGCGGAGGCGCTCCGGCCGGCCTGACGGAGGGAGAGGCCGTGGCCTGCCGGCGCGCCGGGGTCACCTCGCGGCGCGGACGGGCCCCTGTTCCGGGCCGCGCCCCGGGCCGGCGCGATCCGCGCCGGCGTCCTCGCCGCGGAGGGCCCGCAGGATGCGGGCGGCGCTGCCCGCGAGCCGGGCGTCGCCGTCGGGGAGCGGCCGGTCGTCCGGGTCGGTGACGGCCGCCCCGGCCAGGCCGGCGTAGACGTTCACCTTGAGGTCCTTCCCGATCACCGCATAGCGGGGCTCCCACCCCACCGTCGCCACCACGAACCGGTCCTCCGGGGCCTCGAAGACCGAGAGGCCGTCCGAGTGGAGCGCGGGCGGAGTCCGATCCCCGAGCAGCGCGAAGATCGTGGGGACGAGGTCGGCGTGGCTGGTGGGGACGTCGAACCGCCCGCGCGGCACGCCGTCGCCCAGCACGGCCAGCGGGACGTGGATCTGCTCGCGCGTCACGTCGGAGCCGTGGCCGATGTGTCCCTTCTCCCGGAACTCCTCCCCGTGGTCGCCGGTGAACAGGACGATGGGACGCCGCCCGCGCCGCGCCTCGACGTGGCGGAGGAACGGCTCCAGGGAGGCGTCGAGCGCGTGCGCCGCGTTCCGCGCCCGGTTCCGGATCTCCGGGCCGGGGGCGCTCGTCCCCTTGAGGCCGCCCTTGCCGTCCCACTCGGGCGTGAAGAGCACGGAGGAGTCCGGGCGGTGGTAGCCGAAGTGCGTCCCGTCGAAGAAGAGGAAGAGGAAGAGGGGCTTGTCGCCCGGCGTCCGGTCCACGAACGCGCGGGCGTCGGCGAGCATGGCGGCGTCTCGCTCGAGGGTGGGCTCGTTGCCGCACCAGGTGGCGAGGTCCTGCTCCACCCCGCCGAAGACCGTCTCCTTGAGCCCCATCCAGTCGACGCAGGAGGAGGCGAGCAGCCGCAGCGCGTAGCCGTTCGCGCGCATCGCCGAGAAGAGGAGCGGGCGGCGGCCGGCTCCCACCGTCGCCTCGAGCCGGTGCGCCCACAGCCCGTAGAAGATCGAGAAGACCGTGTAGTTCGTGGCGCTCGCCCCGGCGTAGTGCCGCGCGAAGAGGGCGCCACCCCCCGCCGCCCGCCGGGACAGGTTCGGCATGGTCCGCTCGTCGAGGTGCTCGGAGGGCAGGCTCTCGGCCACCACCAGGAGGACGTCGTCCCGGCGCGTGAAGCGGATGGCCTCCGGCGAGACGCCGGCCGGCAGGCGCTGCGACTCCCTGGCCGCGCCGGCGAAGTGGTCCGGCATCCCCTGGCGGCCCGTCACCTTCCGCAGGAAGTCGTGCATGCGGAAGGGGACCTGCAGCGGCAACACCGTCGAGGCGGCGAAGACGGCCGGACCGCCGAAGAAGTAGAGCGTGGCGCCGTAGGCGCGCTCGGCCGCCCCCAGCAGGAGGAACGCCACCGCCCAGCCGAGCACCCGCCGCGGGCGGGCGAACCGGCGGAGGAACCAGGCCCCGATCGCGATCTCGGCGGCGACGAAGCCGGCCGCCAGCCCGGCGAAGGCGAGGGCGTCGCCGGTCGAGACGCCCGTCTCGCGGAGGGCGTTCGGCTGCAGCAGGACCTCGAGGAAGAAGCCGTTCAGGTGGAAGCCGACGTCCCGGTAGACCCGGGCGTCGAGCGCGACGACGGCGGCGCCCAGCCCCATCACCGCGGGCGCGGCGAAGCGGTACGCCCGGGCGAAGGCCGAGAGCGGCAGGGCCAGGAGCCACCCCACCGCGGCCAGGAAGACCGCCTGGACGAGGAAGGCGGGGGCGAGCGGCCACCGGTAGGCCTCCGGGGTGGCCCGCACCGCCGCCGCGATCCCGCCGGCGAACAGGGCGAGGAAGAGGGGGACGTGGAGGAGGGCCCAGAGGAGAGCCGGGAAGCGGTAGGACGCTCCGGATGCCGGCGGCTGCTCGGGCGCACCCGGCTGTTCGTCCCTTGCCATCGAGGCGCGGCAACATAACCCCGGCGCGCGCCCGCTGCAAAGCGGGCTCCGCCTGCGACGGCGAAGGGCGCGAGCCCCCGGCGCGCTTGCGGCGCCGGGGCGGGGGAGCGATCCTCTCCTCCATGACGGAGTTCCTGTTCCGCGACGTGGCGCCGCTGCGGAAGCGGCTGCACCGCCTCGGCCTCTCGGGCTCGTTCGGCCTCTCCGAGCGGGACTCGCGCGAGGCGCTCGAGCGTCTCCAGTACGTCTTCTGGAGCCCCCGCATGAAGTCGCTCACCCCGGCCCTGCGGGACGCGCTCCGGCGCGACCGGGAGCGGTACGCCGTCTCGGCCGGCCCCCTGCTCGGGTTCTTCCCGGGCTCCGTCCGCCGCGCCGCCGAGAACGCCCTCCGCGCGCTCGGCACCGACTACCTCGACGTCTTCCAGCTCTACTGGCTGGGCAAGACGTCCGCCTTCACCGGCAAGGTCCAGGAGGTGCTCCTCCGCCTGCGGGAGGAGGGGAAGGTGCGGGCGCTGGGGGCGTCGATCCACGATCGCCCGCGGGCGGGGCGGCTGGCGGAGGACTCGGTCCTCGACCTGCTCATGATCCGCTACAACGCCGCGCACCCCGGCGCGGAGAGGGACGTCTTCCCCCACCTCTCGCGGCGGCGCCCGGCGGTGGTGGCCTACACCGCCACCGCCTGGCGCAGGCTCCTGCGCCGGCCGCGGGGATGGCAGGGCCCGGTGCCGACGGCGGGGGACTGCTACCGGTTCTGCCTGAGCAGCCCGCACGTGGACGTGGTCCTGACCGGCCCGCGCTCGGCGGCCGAGCTGCGCGAGAACCTGGCCGCCGTCGAGAGGGGCCTGCTCGGCGAGGAGGAGATGGCCGTGCTGCGCCGGTTCGGGGCGGCGGTGCACGGGTAGGGCCCCGCTCGCTCGACCGCGCCCGGCGCCTCCTGCATACTGCGGCGGGATGCACCTCCCCGACGCCTTCGTGAGCCCGGCCACCGCCCTCGCCTTCGGCGGCGTGGCGGCGGCGGCCGCGACCGTCTCCACCGACCGGCTGGCACGGGACGAGGCCCTGGACCGCCGGCTTCCCCTCATCGCGGCGACGGCGGCGCTCGTCTTCGCGCTCCGGCTGGTTCGGCTGCCGGTCGTCGGGACGGGAGCCTGCGGCCACGTCAACGGCGGCCTGCTGGCCGCGATCCTGCTCGGACCCGAGGCGGGCTTCCTGACGCTGCTGGCGGTCCAGCTCGCGCAGGCCGTCGTCTTCGCCGATGGCGGCCTGCTGGCGCTCGGCGTGAACGCGGTCAACGCCGCCCTCTGGCCCGCCGTGGTCGGGCTGCCGGTCTACCGCAGCCTGTGGGGCGAGGGCCTGACGCCGGGGCGGATGACCGTGGCCGCCATCGCCGCCTCGCTGGTCGCCCTGGAGCTGGGGGCGGTGGGGGTGGCGGTGGCCGTGGGCGGAACCGGCCGGCCGGAGTTCGTGTCCGGCCAGTTCCTCTTCGTGGTGACGACGGCGCACGTCCCCATGGCGGTCGTCGAGGGCCTGTCCACGGCCGCCATCCTGCTGCTGCTCCGGCGCGTCCTGCGGCGGGAAGGCGAGGCGGGGATCGAGCGGGCCGGCGGGAGCGCCGCCTTCTTCCTGTTCGCGGCGGCCCTCTTCGCCGCGGCGGTGCTGGCCGCCTTCGCCTCCGACCGCCCGGAATGGCCGGCCTGGTCGCTCGCCCGATCCGGGCAGGCGGAGCCCCCCGAGCTTCCCGCGGTGATCCGCGCCTCGGAGGCCATCCAGCGGGCGGTGGCGCCCCTGCCCGCGTACGGCGAGAGGTCGCCGGGCGCCCGGGCGGTCCTCGGCGGCGCCCATCGCACGGTGGCGGGCCTGATCGGCGCGGTGGCGTCCGCGGCGCTGGCCGTGGTCCCCGGGCTCGCCGCCTGGGGGTGGCGCCGGTCGCGCCGGCGCAGGACGTAGCGGCGGCCGGTCACGGGACCGGCGTGGGGTCCCAGCTGGTCCGGTACCCCTCGTCGAGCGCGTCGAGCTCGGCCATGTCCTCCGCCCCGAGCGAGAAGTCGAAGACGCCGAGATTCTCGCGGATCCGCTCCGGCCGCACCGACTTGGGGATCACCACCACCTCGTGCTCGAGGCACCAGCGGATGAGGATCTGGGCGGGCGTCTTCCCGTGCCTCCTCGCGACGCGGACGAGCACCGGGTGCTCCATGCGCTGCGCCTTCACGAGCGGCGCGTAGGCCTCGAGCCGGACGCCCGTCCGGCGGCAGCGGTCGAGCAGGTCCCTCTGGTACAGGAACGGGTGGAACTCCACCTGGTTCACCGCCGGCGGAACGCTGGCGTATCCGGCCAGCTCGTCGAGGTGCCGGATGGTGTAGTTCGAGACCCCGATGGCGCGCGCCTTTCCGTCGGCGAGGACGCGCTCCATGGCGCGCCAGGTCTCGGCGCGCTGCCCCTCGACCGGCCAGTGGACCAGGTAGAGGTCCACCCGGTCCATGCCGAGCCTCGCCAGGCTCTGGTCGCAGGCGCGCAGCGCCGGGTCGTAGCCGTGGTCGGCGTTCCAGAGCTTGGTGGTGACGAACACCTGGTCGCGCGGGATCCCGGAGTCGCGGACCGCCCGCCCCACGTCGCGCTCGTTGCCGTACACGCGGGCCGTGTCCACGTGCCGGTAGCCGACCTCGAGGGCGAGGCGGACGGCGTCGTAGGTCTCCTGCCCCGGCCGCGACTGGTAGACGCCCAGGCCGAGCATCGGGATCTCCACCCCCTTCGCGATCGGGACCGTCGACCGAAGCGTCCAGCGGATCGCCATGCGCTCCTCCCGGGGCCCGGCGCCGGACCGCCGGCCCGAGCATAATCGGACCTCGGCGGCCGGGCGAGGTGGCGATGCACGTGCTCGTGGCAGGATGCGGGTGGCTGGGGACGGCGCTGGGGCGGGCGCTCTGCGCCCGGGGCGACCGGGTGACGGGGATCCGCCGGGACCCCGGCCGCGCGGCGGCGCTCCGGGCGGCGGGCATCGAGCCCCTCCCGCTCGACCTCTCGGCGCCCGGGGCCCCGGGCCACCTCCCGTCGGATCTCGACGCGATCGTGGCCTGCCAGTCGTCCGGCGCCGACACCGAGGCGGCCTACCGGAGCGCGTACGTCGAGGCGAACCGGACCCTCCTCGCCCACGCGGCGCGCCGCCCCCTGCGCGCCTTCGTCTACACCGGCTCGACCGGCGTGTTCGGCCAGCGGGACGGAGGCGACGTGGACGAGCGGACGCCCACGGCGCCCTCGGGGCCGACGGCCTCGGTCCTGGTCGAGGCGGAGCGGCTCGTGCTGTCCGCCGCCGGGCGAGGGACCCCCGCCTCGATCGTCCGCCTCTCGGGCCTGTACGGCCCGGGCCGGGCCGGCCTCGCGGACCGGGTGCGGACGGGACGGCTCGCGCTCGGCCCGGGGGACGAGGCGTGGATGAACTTCTGCCACCTCGACGACGCGGTGACCTTCGTCCTGGCCGCCCTCGACCGCGGTCGGCCGGGCGCCGTCTACCACGGGAGCGACGCCCACCCGGCGCGGCGGCGCGAGGTGGTGACCTGGATCGCGGCGAGGCTCGGCATGGAGCCCCCCCGCGGAGAGGCCCCGCCTGCCGGGCCCGACCGCCGGATCCTCTCGGCCTCGACCCGCGCCGAGCTGGACGTCGCCCTTGCCTGGCCCACGTTCCGCGAAGGGTTCGCGGCGATCCTCCCCGCGCCGGCCGCGGGGCCCTGACCCTCCGGATCGGGGGGCCCCCGATCGCGGCCCTTTGTCGCGATCTGCACCCGGGTCCGCCCAAGAGCCTGATTCGACTGGATCCCGACCCGGAATCCCAGAAGGGGGACCCCCCCTTTCCGGCGTCCCCATGGCGCGGCGCGCCACGTACACAGGACCTATATTCTCGCGGCTTCCAGGCGCGTTCCCAAGCCTTGCACGGAGGGAGAGGCCCGGTTGCGCGCTGACGTGGCTGGCTTCGCCGGGGATTCCCGAACGGGGAATGGCGGGGCGGCCCGAATGTTCCGAAACCCGACTCCATCCGGGGAGCGAATCGTGCACACCCAGCCCAACCCGACCCCGCTCGCGTCCCTGATCCGTTCCGAGGGAACCGTCTCGGGCCACCGCAACCTGTACTGCTTCCACTACGACGCCTGCCTGGACGTGGCGGTGAGGCTCGACTGGGACAGCTGGTCCTGCGAGAAGTGCCCCCTCTTCGCCGTGCACGACGCGCCCCGGGATCACGCCCGGCTGTTCGCGAACGACCGCCGCGGCCAGCATCACTGAGTCGACGGTGCGGGGGCCGCGCCCCCGCCTCGCGGGCCCGGCGGGATCCACCCCGCGTGAACGCACGGGCCGCGCTCCCGCCTCGCCGGCCCGCTCCGGCCCCGGGGGCGTGGCGCCGCCGGCCGGCGGCGGGTAGATTCGCGCCCCATGCGAGTCCTCCTGCTCT
>DATIUR010000004.1:0-2692 GCA_035466675.1 Anaeromyxobacteraceae bacterium
CGCGGGCCCCGGCGAGGGGCTGCGCCGGGCGGCGCTCGAGGAGGAGACGGATCGCTGGTGCGCGCTCCCCGAGCGGGAGATCGGCCCATGATCGCGTGGCACTTCATCGAGACGTGGAAGGCGCTCTGGCGCGCGCGGAGGACCCGCTCGCGGGAGGTCCGCGACCGCGACGGCGGCCATTGCCTGGTCCCCGGCTGCAGCCGGTGGGCGAGCCACGCGCATCACGTGGAGTTCAGGTCGCACGGCGGTGGCGACGAGCCGGAGAACCAGGCCGGCGCGTGCGGGTTCCACCATCTCCGCTGCATCCACGGCGGGTGGCTGCGCGTCGTCGGCCGCGCTCCGGACGCGCTCACGTGGATCCTCCGGGGAAGGGTCTGGACCGGGCCGCGGGGGTGATCGGAGAGCGTCCGCTCGCAGGCGGGGCAGCCGACCCGGACGGTCGGCAGCTCCGGAACAGGGCGGGGCCGTCCAGACGGTGGAACTCCCGCGCGATCACATCTCCTTGAAGCGAGCGGCGTGGGCGCGGCTCACCCCCACGGTGCGGGCCGAGGCCTTCAAGTGCACCGTGAGCTGCCCGCCGAGGTCCCGGCTCACGCGCGCGATGGCGGCGACGCGCACGATGGCGCTGCGGTGCACCCGCCAGAAGCGCGCCGGGTCGAGGCGGGCCTCCAGCTCCTTGAGCGGCGTGCGGATCACCCACTCCCGATCGCCGGACAGGGCCACGGTGTACTTGTCCGCGGACTGGAAGACGTCCACCTCGTCGACCGCCACGAGGACGACGTCGTCCCGCTCCTGGACCTGGAGCCACTCGAGGGCGCCGGCGCCGGGCCGGAGCCGCTCGGCCAGCTTCTCCACCAGGGCCCCGAGGTCCGCCGGGGGCGAGGCCAGCCGGGCGCGGAGCCGCTCCACGGTGCGCCCCAGGCGATCGCCGTTCACGGGCTTGAGCAGGTAGTCCGCGGCGGCGCTGTCGAAGGCATCCAGGGCGTAACGGTCGAAGGCGGTGACGAAGACGACGTGGCAGCGCCCGGCGAGGCGCCTCGCCACCTCGAGGCCGCTCGGCCCCGGCATCTGGATGTCGAGGAAGGCGACGTCGGGGTGGAGCGCCTCGGCCAGGGCGAGCGCCCGCGCCCCGTCGTGCGCGGTGCCCGCGATCTCGAGATCGGGCCAGGTGGCCGCGAGCGCCTTCACGAGCTCGGCCACCAGCCCGGGCTCGTCGTCGACCACGATGGCGGTGGGGCGCGACATGCGGGGCTTGCTCAGGCGGCGGACGCGGGGGGAGCGGCCGTGAGCGGCAGCGCGATGAAGGCGCACAGCCCCTCGGGCCGGTTCGGCCTGAGGACGAGCTCGCCCCGGCCGCCGGACACCTCCCGCACCCGCGCCCGGACGTTCGCGAGGCCGACGCCGGGCGGGCTCGTCTCGCTCATCCCCAGGCCGGTGTCGGCGATCTCGAGGACCAGCCGGTCGCCCTCGCGAGCGGCCCGCACCGAGACGACCCCGCCGCCCGGCTTGGGCTCGACGCCGTGGCGCACGGCGTTCTCGACGAGCGGCTGCACCAGGAGCGGGGGCAGCGCGAGGCCGCGCAGCTCGGGCGCCGCCTGGATCTCCCAGCGCAGCCGATCGCCCAGCCGCACCGCCTGGATCTCGAGGTACGCCCGCACGAGCTCGAGCTCCTCCCCGAGCGTGGTCGGCCCGGCCCGGGTGCGCCTGAGCGAGGCGCGCAGGTAGGCGGTGAGGTTCTCGAGCATCCGCCTCGCCTCGGCGGGCTTCTCGTCGACGAGGTGGAGCACGTTCGAGAGCGTGTTGAACAGGAAGTGTGGCTCGATCTGGGCCTGCAGGAGCTTCAGGTTCGCCTCGGCGAGCCGCTTCTCGCCCGTGACCCGCTCGAGGAGCTCCTCGCGGAGCCGGGCCTCGCCGAGCGAGATCCGCTCGGTCGCGTGGAAGTAGAAGGAGACCGCCGCGCCGAAGACCAGGGCCCCGCACAGCATCGAGACGACGGCCCTGGGGTGCCGGACGATCTGCTCGGCGACCGGCCCGCTCCCGGCCAGGGCCATGAGCGCGATGGCCGCCCCGGAGCCGGCGGGGACGCCGATGAGCGTCACGGTGAGCCGGGAGGCTCCCGGGAGGAGGCCGATGGCGGTCCAGGAGGCGAGCATGATGCAGAGGCCGATGACCTGCGAGGTGACGAAGGCCTCGCCGAAGGAGAGGGGCATCCAGGCCATGCAGAGCACGGCGATCACGGTGTTGAAGACCAGCGTGAGGCCCAGCACGCGCAGGCACCACCGGAGGCTGAGAGGGCATGACCCGCGGGCGCTCACCGGGGCATCGTTCACCCGAACCGGCGCAGATGCAACGCCCGCGGGGCTCCGGAGCGGGCTCACCAGGAGACCTCCCAGGATGCGTGGAAGACTCCTCCTTGCGGCATGAGCCGGGCGGCGGCGTCCCGGCGCCCCGCGTAGACCCGAACCCCGGCGCCCAGGCGCGAATGCTCGCCCTCCCAGCCGAGCGAGGCGGTCGCCACGAGGCCCCCGTCGGCCGGCGTCCAGAGCACGTCCACCTCCGGCTCGAGCCGATCCCAGCGCTGGGTGGCGCGCAGGTACACGTTCTCCCGGACCAGGCTCCGCCCGCCGAAGGCCCGCGTGCCCCAGGCGAGGTTCGCGAGCACCAGGGGCCGCGGGACCGTGTCGCCGGACAG
>DATIUR010000005.1:0-15093 GCA_035466675.1 Anaeromyxobacteraceae bacterium
AGCCCCAGTGGGCGTGCAGCTCGTGGAAGCGGAGCTCGAACCCGGCCCGGTCGAGCTGCCGCACCAGCGCCTCGCGCGACGGGAACCAGCGCGATTGCCCGTCCCAGTTGACCCACACGTCCGGGCGATAGAGCGGGAGCCCCTGCCCCTCCCACACCGACCCCGCGCCCTTGATCCCGAACGCGAAATAGACGTCGTTCCGGGGGGCGCGGTGAGGCTGCGCCCCCCGGTCCCCCGCTCGCTCCGGGGCAGCCTCCTCCGGCTGCCCCTCCGCTCGCCCGTTCTCTCCCGCGGCTCGGGCTGGTGCACCGCCTCGACAAGGACACCTCCGGTTGCCTGGTGGTGGCGAAGGACGAGGCTGCGCTCGCGGCGCTGCAGGCCGCCTTCCGCGGCCGGAGCGTCGAGAAGGTCTACCTCGCCCTGTGCCACGGCTCGCTCGCCCAGGAGGGCCGGATCGACACGCCCTACGGCCGGCACCCGCGCGATCGCAAGCGCTTCACCGGGCGCGTCCGCGCCGTTCGGCGGGCGGTGACGGAGTGGACCGTGCGGGAGCGGTTCGGGGACCGCGCCACGCTGGCCGAGGTTCGCCTGCTCACGGGGCGCACGCACCAGATCCGCGTGCACCTCTCCGAGAGCGGCCACCCGCTGCTCGCCGACCCGGTCTACGGCGGGACCCGGCGCGAGGCGCGGCTCCCGGAGGGCGAGCCGGCCCGGCGCGCGGCGGCCGAGATCGGCCGGCAGGCGCTTCACGCCTGGAAGCTGGCCTTCGAGCATCCGGCGGGGGGGCGGGTGGCCTTCACCGCCCCCGTCCCGGCCGACTTCCTTCGAGCCCTGGCCGCGCTCCGGCGGCGCTGAGCCGCGGGCCGGCACTGCGCGGCATATCCCGCCAGCCGCTCCCGGAACGCGCGGACCTCCGCGGCGGCGGTTCCGTCCGGCAGGACGTCGAGCGCGCGCTCCTGCACCGGGATGGCCTCGGCGCACCGCCCCAGGTCGGCGAGGACCGCCGCGTAGGTCGCGAGCAGGGGCGGGCTCCAGGGAGCGAGCTGGGCGGCCCGGCGCGCCATGGGCAGGGCCTCCCCCGAGCGGCCCGCCTGGAGCAGCTCCGCCGCGAGGCTGTTCAGCACCGCCGGGTTGTCCGGCGCGAGCTCTGCGGCCTTCCGGTAGGCCGCCTCGCGCTCGGCCTGGGCCCCCTTGCCCTCGAGCGCCCCGGCCAGGAAGGTGAAGGCGCGGGCGTCGTCCGGGTGGGCGGCGACGGAGGCGCGGGCCAGCGGGAGCGGGTCGGCGCGGTTCAGCTCGGCGAGGACCTGGAGGCCCAGCGGGTGGTCGGGGTCCTCGCGCAGCGCCTCCTCCACCTCGGCGCGGAGCGCGGCCTCCCCGCGGTCCGGGCCGTGGGACCACAGGGCCAGCCGCAGCGCGTGGACCTCGGCGGGAGGCATCGTCTCCTCGAATCCGACCAGGACGCGCGGCGCCGGCGTGGAGCGGGCCCTGGACTCGACCTCGCCCCGGGCGTAGACCTCGAGGGTCGCGTCGAGCGCCGCCAGCGCGGCCGGATCGGCGGGGTCGAAGCCCGGCAGCTCGGCGCGCCAGGCCGCGGCGGGGTCCTCGCCGTGCGCGAGGCGGGCCTGGAGGCGCAGGAAGGCCTCGCCGTGCCGGTGCGTCAGGTAGTGCACGAGCAGCCAGCTCGAGGCGTAGAGCGAATGGGCGCCGGGGGCGGGCGGACCCGACCAGGCGAGCAGCTCCGCGACCGGGACCGGGTTCCATCGCGCGCGCTCGAGGCGCGGGGGCGGCGGCCGCCCCACCACCAGGGTGCCCCTGGCCGGCTCGTCGGCGAGCGACTCCATGTAGACCGCCAGGCCCTCGGCCAGCCAGCGGGGCTGGCGCCGGAAGACGCCGGCCAGGAAGTGGTGCGTCAGCTCGTGGGAGAGGAGCGAGCGCTGCCACGGGGCGAGCTCGCCGGAGAGCACGATGCGCGGCGGACCGCCGGAGGAGCGCAGGTAGTAGGCGTCCATGCCCGGAGGAGCGAGCTCCCGGTACTCCCCGCGGGTCCGGAAGGCCACCACCTCGACCCGGCCCGGCGGCGGGATGGCGCCGTCGAACAGCGCCGACAGGATGGCGGCGCGCTGGCGCTCGAGGCGGAGGAGCATGGCGGAGGCCTCGTCTTGGGGGAGATCGGTCCGCAGGACGAAGTTCTCGGTGGCGAGCTGCCGCCAGGTCGGTCCGCCCGCCTCCGGGCAGCGGAATTCGCGGCCGGTGGCGCAGCCGGCGGCGCCGGCCCCGGCGAGGAGGAGGAAGGCGAGGGCGGGCAGCCGGGGGATCACGCCGGGATCGTAGCGCCGGGGGAGAGGGGGCGGTAGGGGTGGGGCCGCGGTTCGCGTCCCGATCGCGCCGACCTCTCACGGCCCCGCGGTCTCCCAGGGACCGTCGCCGTGCACCTGCATCTCCAGCCGGAGGTAGACGCCGAGGACGGGCCTGCGGACGGCGGGATCGGTGAGCGGCCAGACGGCCTCGGGCTCGACCTCGGCGA
This sequence comes from Anaeromyxobacteraceae bacterium, assembly GCA_035466675.1. Lineage (GTDB taxonomy): Bacteria > Myxococcota > Myxococcia > Myxococcales > Anaeromyxobacteraceae > Anaeromyxobacter. Next base: position 2,525 of record DATIUR010000005.1, read on the forward strand.
AGAGCCACGGGCGCAGGAGCGAGCGGCGCGCCCGGAGGTAGACGCGGTGCGACTCGACGCGCGCCCGCGGGCGCGTCACCCCGCCGACGCCGTAGCCGAGCGAGGCGGCCGAGCCGGGGCCGAGCGACCGGAGGAGGGCCAGCTCCGCGGACCACTGGAGGCCGCGGGCCCTCTCCTCCTGGTTCGCGGTGGCGCTGCCGCCCAGGCGCGCCAGGGCGGCGCGGCCCAGCTCGCGCTGCACGTCTGCCGAGGCGGTCGCGCCGAGCCGGAGGTCGCTCCGCCAGAAGGGGACGAGCGCGAGGCGGACCAGGAAGAGGTCGCCGGCGGGGACCGCCCAGCGCGCCCGCAGGCGCACCACCGCGTCCGGGGGCAGGCGCAGCAGCACGCCCGCGCTCGCGCCGAGCTCGAGGCCGAGCCGGTCGATGAAGGCGTAGCGCAGCAGGGCCGCGGCGTCCTGGCCGAGCCGGGGCTCGCCCGGCGGCGGAGGCTGGCCGTCGGGCAGGAGCGTCTCCGCGTCGCTGGAGACGCCCTCGACCACGACGCGCAGGCGGTCGTGCAGCCACCTCTCCAGGCCGGGAAAGCGGAGGCTGGCGCGCAGGGCGGTGCGGACCTCGGGATCGTGGGCCGAGGTGAGCCGGACCTGGTTTCGCCAGGCCACCCACGATCGCCGGCGCTGGGGGTCGAGGTCACCGTCCTCCGCGAAGAACCGGTCGAGCGCGAGCACCCGGTCGAGGAGCCGCTCGAGCGCGGCGTGGCCGGCGTCGATGGGCGTGCCGGGGCGCGGAGGGGGAGGGGGGGCCTCCGGGGCGGGCTCCTCCCGGGCCGCCTCGTCCTGGGCAGGCGTCGGGCCGGCCAGCGCGATGAGGGCGGCGGCGAAAGCTGCCCGCGCGGCCACGTCACTCCCTGCCGCGCGGCGGCCCGAGCCGGGCCTCGAACCGACGCATGCTGCCCTCGGCGCGTCGGGTGGCGGGGTCGATGCGGAACCCCGACTCGGCCGCCAGCCGCTCGGTCTGTCGGTTCGGGCGGCAGCCGCCCGAGATCCGGGTCCAGGCGGGCTGGACGAGGTCCTGCCACCTCGCGACGAGCCTGCTCCCGGAGCGGACGTGCTCCAGCATTCGCAGCGCCCCCCCCGGCGCGAGCACGCGCCGCACCTCGGCGAATCCGCGCGCCGGGTCGTCCACGCTGCAGAAGACGAGGCCGGAGACGACCGTGTCGAAGGCGCCGTCCCGGAAGGGCAGGGCCTCGGCGCGGGCGCGCACGAGCGGGACGCGGGGGGCGCGGCGCCGGGCGCGGGCGAGGTTCTGCGGGTGCGGATCGACCGCGATGGCGCGGACGCCGGCCGGGTAGAGGGGGAGGTTCCGGCCCGTCCCCGTGCCCACGTCCAGCGTCCGCCCCCGGGCGCCGGCCACGAGCCAGCCCCGCCAGCGGCCCAGGCCCCCGTGCTCGAGGAACCACAGGCCGAGGTCGTAGAGCCAGGGGATCTCCTCGAGGCCGCGCACGTCCGGGGATCTAGCGCCCCCCGCCGCCGAGCGTCCCCAGGCCCTCCTCGATGCGCGCGGCCGCTTCCGGGTCGAGCCGGCGCGCCAGGGCCAGCTCCATCTCGAGGCCGCGGCGGCGCTCCTCGCTGTAGGTCATGGTCGGGTCGCGCTGGATGGCCGTGACCGCGACGCGCCAGCGGTCGCCCTCGGGGAAGGCCTCGACGCGGTAGCGCAGGTTCTTGGGCCCCCAGCCCGTCTCGAGCCAGCGTCCGCCGTCCCGGGTGTCGCGCGTCTCCCGGGAGGGCGAGATGATGGCGAGGAACTCCTCCCGCTGGCCGGTCGCCCTGGCGTCGGCGCCCTTCATGGGGAACTGGCCTTCGGCGAGGACCTGGCGGACCTGGGTCCAGACGTCGTCGAGCGGCTGGGCGTAGCGGACGGCGTCGAGCTTCTCGGCGAGGTACTTCTGCCGGGCGCGCTCGGCCTTCACCGCGGCGCAGGCGGAGGTGCCGAGCACGAGGGCCGCGGCGAGAAGGGCGATGGGACGGGTCATGGCGGAAGGAGAGGGGCGGCCGGAACGAGCCGGCCGCCCCTGCACTCTACTCCTCTCTGCTCCTCTCTACTTCCACTTCGGCGACTTCATCGCCGATTCCTTCGAGAGGTGCACGGAGCAGTCGTCGCTCACCACCCAGGCCTCCTTCGTGTCCTTGATGAGCCAGAACATGTCCTTGTTGCACTGGTCCTTCTTGTCGCCCTTGTGGACGATGTAGTTCACCCGGCCGTTGCCGAACTCCTTGGCGGGGATCTCCCAGTAGATGCCGAAGTCGTCCTTGCCAGCCGGCTTGAGGGGCTTGAACCAGGTCACCCCGTCGAGGGGCCGATCGGTCATCTCCTTCGCGGCCCATTCGTCGCCGGCTTCCTCCTTCTTCTGGAAGCTCTCCCAGACGTGCAGGCCCCAGCCGTCGTAGGAACCGTCGGCGCGGTGGTAGTGGACCTTGACCGTGTCCTGGGCGGCCGCCGGGGCCGGCCCGAGCGCGAAGGCGGCGGCCAGGCCGCCGAGCGCGAGCAGTCGCGAGATGGTCTTCATGTCGGTTCTCCCGTGGCGTGGTGAGGGAGGGGACGGCCGGGCCCGGATCGCCCGGCCGTCCCTCGCTCAGCGTTTGCCGCCTTCGCCTACCACCAGGCCTCGACCTGGGCGCCGAAGGTGACGGCGCTCTTGTCGCAGCCGTAGATGCCGGTGCTCGTCCCGGTGGCCGCGCAGGTGCCCTGGCCGAAGATGCCACCCGCGTCGGTGCGATCGGACTGCGCGGCGTCGTTCCAGGAGGCGATGGTCACGAAGAGACGCAGCTCGGGACGGGTCCAGAAGGTCCCGCCCGGGCCCGGCGCCGGCGTGAAGGTCGGCGCGATGGTGAGCTTGAAGAGGCCGGCCGCGTCGTCGACGCCCGCCGCCTCGTCGGCGGGGTTCTTGGAGGTGATCGACTGGTACCCGAGCTCGCCCGAGACCTTGAAGTTGGGGCTGAACGACCAGGCCGGGCGGGCCGCCACGATCCAGGAGCTGTGGTTGTTCCAGACGTTGGCGGAGCCGTAGCGGTTCTCCATGCTCTCGTACACGAACACGAACGAGCCGGAGAGCTTGGGCAGGGGCTGGAACATGAGGTGCTCGACGATGCGGAACTGCTTCGAGTCGCTGGTGCTGCCCGCTCCCGGATAGGGGCTCATGGGGGCGGCCGAGCCGGTGGCGTACTGGATGGCGAGCTTGTTGGCGCCGCCCAGGATGGGCATGTTGTGCTGGATGGTGAACCACGGGCTCAGCGTCTGGCGGTCGTCGCCGGGATCCTCGCGGTCGGAGGTGTAGAAGAGCGCCAGGCCGACGTCGAGCGTGCCGAAGCCGATCGGGATCGTCTCCACCCGGAAGTCCGGCCGCCAGACGGTGGTGCCCGAGTTCGAGCGGCCGTTCTGGAGCAGCGCGATGGCGAGCTTGCCGTGGCCGGCGAGGTCGATGTTCTCCACGCCCGCGCCGGGTCCGCTCGGATCCCAGTAGAAGAAGTCGATGATGTGGACGTCGTTGCGGTGGTAGTAGCGCTTCCCGACCCAGGCCGTGATGTTCCCCCACTTCGGGAAGGTGGCCCCGACCCAGTTCTGCCGGAGCGCGATGTCGCCGGCGTTGAGGCTCTCGTAGTCCTGGTCGCCCGGGGTCAGGTAGGCGAGCATGCCCACGTACGTGAACTCGACGCCGGACTTGTCCTTGTAGAGCGACTGGCTGAACTGCAGCTCGCCGTAGTTCTCGCACTCGTTGCCGAGGCGGAGCTTGTAGCCGGCGCCCGGCAGCGCGTAGCAGACCTGCCCGCCGCCGTCGAGGTCCCCGCCGATCCCGGACCGGAAGTACCCGTGGAAGTCGACGGCCGACGCGCTCGTCGCCGCCAGGCCGACCACCAGTACCGCGATCGCCAACAGTGTGCTCTTGACACGCATGTTCGTTCTCCTCCGGTGCTGGTCACTCATTTGCGGACCATCCCGAGCGTCGCCATCTTCTTCGACGCACCGTCCGGACCGCACTCGTACGAAAGCATCCTCTTCTGCGCCTCGATCTCGCTCGGGTCACCCACCCCCTTGCCTGCGAGCACGTCCATGACGTGGGGATCGCACTCGCCGTCGTTCCCGCCGCCGAACCGGTGCTGCCCCTCGTACTCGTTCACCTTGCGGGTGAGCACGTCGGCCTTGTCCGGGAACCCCTCGTTCGACTGCATCAGGACCTGGAAGCCCCACTTCGTCACGTCGCCTTCGCCCAGGTCCTTCTTCGACACCGTCCCGCTGATGGACCGCCCCGCGCCCCGGGTCTCGTTCGGGACCACCACCGCGCTCAGCAGATCCACCGCCTTCTGCTTCACCTCGGCGCGGACGCGCCCGGCCGGCTGGGGCGAGAGGATCACCACCTTGTTCCAGGCGGCCTCCGGGGCGAAGGCCACGTTCGTCCCGGGGATCCCCTTCACGAGCCCGCCCTTGCCGGTCTGGACGTGGATGATGGCCATCTGGACCGAGAAGCTGGCCGGGGCCGGCATGGCCCAGGGATCCTCGAGGTCGGAGTTGACCGTGACCGTGAAGGTCACCTGGTCTCCGACCTGCTTCACGGTGAGTCCGGTCAGGTCGAACGAGCCCTTCTTGTAGACGGGGTCGGTCGGGTAGACGTAGTTGCCCGGGCCGAAGTCGTCGCCGGTCGGGTCCTTGAACGAGACTTCCTGGGCGGACGCGGAGGCGGCGAGCACGAGGGCAGCGCCGGCGACTCCTCCGATCCGGACCATCTCCTTCCACATGGTGCGAGTCCTCCTTTCGACTCCGGGCCGGCCCTGCGCCTAGCCCTTGACGCTGCCGGCCGTGAGGCCGGAGACGAGGTACTTCTGCAGGTACAGGAAGAGGAAGACCACCGGGATGGCCACCATGACCGAGCCCGCCGCGAAGTAGCCCCAGGACTGCGAGAAGCCGCCCACGAAGAAGCGGAGGCCCACCGGGGCGGTGTAGTCGAGCTCCTTGTCCATGAAGGTGGCCGCGATGATGAACTCGTTCCAGGCGGTCATGAACGAGAAGAGCGCGGTCACCGCGATGGCGGGCTTCGCGAGGGGGATGACCACCGTCCAGAAGACGCGGGCCGGGCCGGCCCCCTCGATGATGGCCGCCTCCTCCAGCTCCCGCGGGATGGTGTCGAAGTAGCCCTTCAGCATCCAGACGCAGAACGGGATGGCGATGGTGGCGTAGACGAGGACGAGCCCGATCCGGGTCGACCCGAGCCCCAGCCACTGCACGATGATGATGTAGAGGGGCACCAGCATGAGCGTGCCCGGGAACATCTGGGAGACGAGGAAGGACATCATCCCGGCGCGGCGGCCCGGGAAGCGGAACCGCGAGAAGGAGTAGGCGGCGGTGGAGGCGAGGAAGACGCCCACCACCGTGGTGGCCGCCGAGACCAGGGCGCTGTTCAGCATCCAGCGGGCGAAGGGCTGGTCCGACATGACCGAGACGAAGTTCGACATCGTGAACCGCCCGGGCCAGGGCAGGATGGCCCGCAGGAGGTCGAGCTTTCCCGGCTCGGGCGGGAGGTCGGCGATGGCCAGGCTCTGGCCGCCGGAGAAGGCGATGGTGAGCACCCACAGGAGCGGGTAGACCGTGACGAGCGCCATCACCACCAGGAAGGCGTGCAGGAGCAGGTGCGAGGCGCCTCCCTCTCGGCGCGACCGGGCCATCAGATGCCCTCCGTGGCGCGCGTGACGCGGTTCTGGAAGACCCCGTAGACGAGGAGGATGAGGAAGATCACGGTCGAGTAGGCCGCCGCGTAGCCGTACCGGTACTGCTCGAAGGCGAGCTTGTAGGCCTGCGTGACCAGGATCTCGGTGGCCCCGCCCGGCTGGCCGGCGGTGACGAGGTAGACGATGTTGAACATGTTGAAGGTCCAGACCACCGAGATGATCACGGCGGGCACCAGCGCCGGCTTGAGGGAGGGAAGGGTGATGGAGCGGAACTGCTGCCAGCGGGTGGCGCCGTCCACCCGGGCCGCCTCGTACAGGTCCGCCGAGATGGACTGCAGGGCGCCCAGGGAGATCACCATCATGAACGGGAAGGAGAGCCAGCCGTTCGTGGCGAGGGCGGTCAGGTACGAGCTGAAGGCCTGGTCGAACCAGGAGATGGGCGTGAGCCCGACCAGCGCCAGCGAGTGGTTCACCACGCCGAACTGCCGGTGGAACATCCCCTTCCAGATGAGCGCCGGGATGTAGTTGGGCATGGCCCAGGGCAGGATGAAGAGCACCCGGTAGATGGGACGCAGCGCCAGCCCCTTCGTGTTGAGCACGAGGGCGAGCAGGAGCCCCACCGAGACGCCGATGGCGACGTTCGTGACCGTCCAGAGGATGGTGAAGCCGAGCGTCCAGTAGAAGTTGGCGAAGTTGAAGATCCGCGAGCCGTCCGCCGCCTGCTTCACGATCCCGAAGTCGCCCAGGATGGAACCGTAGTTCTCGAGGCCGACCCAGATCTCGGTGAGCGGCTGGTTCGAGTTGTAGATGCTGTAGTCGGTGAAGGAGATGGTGATGGCGTAGGCGAAGGGGAAGAAGACCAGGAGCAGCATCCCCACCATGGCCGGCAGCGTGTAGGCGTAGGCCTGGCGGTGCCTCGACACGGTCGAGCCGAGCCGGCTCGCCGCGCCCAGCCCCACCGCGGCCAGGACCAGCAGGGCGAGGACGCCGGCGCCTCCCAGGGCCCAGGTGCCCTCGGTCACGACCTCGGCGGCGGCCTGGCCGCTCCGCACCGGGTCCACCTCGCCCTCGGCGGTGAGGAGCCCGGTCGGCCGGCGGTAGACGTCCACGTCGAGGCTTCCCGGGCGCGGGGCCGCATCGGCGGGCAGGCCGAGCTGGGCGAGCAGGCCCACCTCCTGCGCGGCCAGGGCCCGGGCGCGGGCGCCCACCGCGGCGTCGAGCCGGAGGCGATCGGCCCCGATGGAGCCGAGCGCCCAGGCGCCGAAGGCGAGGAGCGCCACGGCCAGGAGGCCGAAGGCGGCGGGGGCGAGCACGCCGCGCCGGGAGGTCGCGCGCGCGATGCCCGCGAAGGCGAGGAGCGGAAGGCCGACCGCGAGCAGGGCGGCCGGCAGGCCCGGCGCCGGGAGGGGCGGCGGGGGCGGCGTCTCGATCTCGACGTGTCCCACCACCTCGCCGCCGCGCTCGATGGGCGCGGCCAGGTGGAGCCGCCCCGCGGCGAGCCGATCCACCTCGATCTCCGGCTTGCTCGCGCCGCCCTCCCGGTTCCCCTTCACCGCGCCGCGCAGGCGCTGTCCCCGGTCGAAGAGCGGCTTCTCCTCGCGCGAGAGCCGGCGCGGGGCGGCCCGCTCGCCCGCGTCGGCCGGGTCCGTCGAGGCCTCGAGCTGGATCCCCTGGAACACCACCACCCGGGCGACGGCGGGAGGCTCCTGCTGCCCCTGCCAGGCCGCCACCGCCGCCCGGACCGCGTCGCCCTGGATCCCGGCGCGCTCGACCAGGTCGACGAGCACGCGGAGCGAGGCCACCGCCTCGCGCCGGTCGCGCGCCTGGAAGGCGTCCCGGCGCGCGCCCCGGACCCACAGGAGCGAGAGGCCCACCCCGATGGCGAGGGCGACGGCGAGGCCCGCCAGGAAGCGGGCGCGATGGGAGGGCTCCTTCCTCACCGGGACTTTCTCAGGCCCGCCACGTCCTTCACCACCTGCTTCTGGGCCTCCTCGAAGGCCGCCTTGGGGCTCGTCCCGCGGATGATCTTGTTCATGGCGGTGGTGGCCGGCGACCAGACCATGGTCATCTCGGGAAGGTTCGGCATGGGCAGGGCCGTCTCCACCTGGGCCCGGAAGGCCTTCAGGATGGGATCGCCCGCCACCTTGGGATCGTCGTAGACCTTCTTCACCGCGGGCAGCTGCCGCCCCTCGAGCGCCATGACGCGCCCGGCGTCGACGTCGGTCAGGTACTTCACGAAGTCGAAGGCCGCGTCCTTCTGCTGGCAGGGCGCGGTCACGTAGACGCCCTCCACCGTCATCCAGGGACGCATGGGCTTGCCGCCCACCTCGGCGAGGCTCGGCAGCGTGGCCACGCCCACGTCGATCCCGGCCGCCACCTCGCCCAGGAACCAGGGGCCGGAGAAGACCATGGCGGCCTTCCCCTCGTTGAAGAGCGAGGTGATGAGGGCGCTCGAGGGCTCGGCCGGCACGAAGCCCTCCGCGATCCACCTCTGGAGGAGCTCGGCAGCCTTCACGTTCTCCGGCGCGTCGAGGGTGGGCTGCCCCCTGGCGTCGAAGACGTGGCCGCCGAAGCCGTTCATGAGCGCGGCGTGGTAGTAGAAGTCGTTGTAGGCGTAGGCGAGGCCGAACTTGCCGGCGGCCTTGTCGGTGAGCTTCTTGCCGACGGCGACCAGCTCGGCCGACGTCTTCGGGAGCTGCTGGATCAGCTTCCGGTTGTAGACGAGCGCGATCTCCTTGTAGTTGAGGGGCAGCCCCCACAGGCTCCCCCGGTAGGTCATGGCCTCCAGGGTGGTGGGGATGAACCGGGCGCGGATGGCGTCGTCCACGTAGAAGTCGATGGGCTCGACGGTGTTCCCCGCCTCGATCCACCCGCCCAGCCGGTCCTGCGCGAAGATGAAGACGTCGGGCCCCTTGCCGCGCGGCACCGCCGCCGAGACCTTGTCGGCCAGGGCGTCGTAGGGGACCGCCAGCGTGGTGACCCTGGCCTTCACGCCCGGCCGGGCGTTGTAGGTGGCCACCACCTTCTCGAAGGCCGCCTTCTCGGCGCCGCGGTAGGCGTGCCAGACCACCAGGTCCGCGGCGGGCGCGGGTCCGGCGGCGAGCGCGGCCAGGGCCGCGAGGGCGGACGGCCAGAACCTCTTCCTCGGCATCGAAGCTCCTCCCCGGTGGCCGGCGCCCGCTAGGCCAGGCGGCGCTCGGTCTCCGCGTCGAACAGGTGCAGGGCCTCCAGCTCCACCTGCACCTCGAGTCGATCCCCGATCGCGGGCATGCGATGGGGGTCCTGCCGGAACACGACCATGTCCTCCCCGGCGCGGGCGTGGACGATCACCTCGTCGCCGAGGGGCTCGGCGATCTCGACCACCACCGGGACCTTGGCCGCCTCGCCGCGCGGCGCCCGGGAGGGCTCGAGCACGTTCTCGGGGCGGATCCCCGCCACGATCCTGGCGCCGGTGCGGCCCGCCATCTGGCCGCGGAACCGCGCCGGGACCGGGAGGGCGAAGCCCGCCGCGGCCAGCGAGCCGCCGCCGTCCGCGAGCGTCCCGTGCACGAAGTTCATGGGCGGGGTCCCGATGAAGCCGGCCACGAAGAGGTTGGCCGGGCGCTCGTAGACCTCGAGGGGCGTCCCCACCTGCTGGAGGACGCCGGCGCTCAGGATGGCGATGCGGTGCCCCATGGTCATCGCCTCGACCTGGTCGTGCGTCACGTAGATGGTGGTGGTCTCGAGGCGCGCCTGCAGCTTCTTGATCTCGGCGCGCATCTGCACGCGGAGCTTGGCGTCGAGGTTGGAGAGCGGCTCGTCGAACAGGAAGACCGAGGGCTTGCGCACGATGGCGCGGCCGACGGCCACCCGCTGGCGCTGCCCGCCGGAGAGCTCCTTGGGCTTGCGGTCGAGCAGGTGGGCGATCTCCAGGATCTGGGCCGCCTCGGCGATGAGCTTCTCCACCTCGGCCTTCGGGGTCTTGCGGAGCTTGAGGCCGAAGGCCAGGTTCTCCCGCACGCTCATGTGGGGGTAGAGCGCGTAGCTCTGGAAGACCATCGCGATGTCGCGGTCCTTGGGCGGGACGTCGTTCACGATCCGGTCGCCGATGGCGATGGTCCCGCCGGTGATCTCCTCCAGGCCCGCGATCATCCGGAGGGCGGTGGACTTCCCGCACCCGGACGGGCCGACCAGGACCATGAACTCGTGGTCCCGGATCTCGAGGTCCAGCCCCTCGATGACCCGGGTCTCGCCGAACCGCTTGACGACCTGCTTGAGGACCACGGCCGCCATCCCGCCTCCGCCGTCCAGGTTGCCGGTACGTGAACGCTGGCGGCATCGTCTAACGGAAGGACTCGATCGGGGGAGCGACCTGTTGGGGCTGTCCCGACCGCCCCGCGCGGGCTCCTTCACGTGCGGCAGCACCGGCGAGGCCGCGGCCATCGGACGCAGGTCGCGGTCAGCGATCGTTCACGGTCGGCGGCCGGCCGGAGGCGTCAGCGGGGAGCGAGGATCCGGGCGCCGCGGGCGGGAACCTCGACCTCGACCGCCTCCCCGGAGACGGGGACGTCCACGCCCGCCAGCACATCGGCCAGCGCGCGCCCCGCCCACTCGGGGGGGAGGGCGAAGCGGGCGCGCCCGGCGGCGGCGCCGCGGTTCACGGCCACCGCCACCGCGTCGCCCGACGGCGCGTCGCGTCGCAGGAAGACGAGCAGGTCGCCGTCGGTGGCGAGCGTCTGGTGCACGCCGCGGGAGAGGGCCGGGTGGGCCCCGCGGACGGCGGCGAGCCGCCGGTAGTGCGCGCGCATCCCCTCGTCGCGCGGCTGGCCCGCGCCGGGGAGGATGCCGCGGTCTCCCCAGGGCATGTCCGACCGGTTCTCCGGCCACTCCCCGATGGCCCGCGCCACCTCCTCGCCGTAGTACACGACCGGGATCCCGACGGCCGTGAACTGCAGGACGGCGGCCAGGCGGAAGGCCTCCCGGTCGCCGCCCAGGACGTGCAGGGCGCCCGGCACGTCGTGGGAGGAGAGGAAGTGGGCGAGGTGGTACCCGGGGCGCACGCGGTGGCGGGAGGCGAGGTACCGGTCGAAGGCGACGGTGCGTCCGCGCCCCATGAGCCAGCCGAGAACGCTCCCCTGGAAGCCGAAGTCGAAGCCGGCGTCCATCTCGTCCGCCGCGAACCAGGGGTCGAGCGACTCCGGACCTCCCGCCCACAGCTCGCCGAGGAGGAAGAAGCCCGGGCTCACCTCGGCGCGGGTCCTGGCCCGGTGCCGCTGCCAGAAGGGGTGGTCCACGTGCTTCAGCGTGTCGAGGCGGAAGCCGTCCACGCCGGAGCGGATCGCCCAGCCGATCTGGGCGTCGAGCAGGTAGGTGGCGACCTGCGGGAGCTCGGTCCTGAAGTCGGGCAGCCCCGCCAGGCAGCTCGTCAGGTCGTCGTCGCCGCAGGTCCCCTCGGTGTTGTTCCGCGTCCAGCCGCGGAAGCGGGGGTCGCGCACGTACCGGGAGTCGTAGCCGGGATGGTTGTAGACCACGTCGAGCAGGACGCGGATGCCGCGCGCGTGGCAGGCGTCCACGAAGGCCCGGAGCTCACGCTCGGTGCCGAAGCGGGCGTCGAGCTTCGTGAAGTCGTCGGCCCAGTAGCCGTGGTAGGCCCAGTCCGGGAATCCCGCCCCGGTGACGAAGCCGTCGATGTTGTCGACGAGCGGGTTCACCCAGATGGCGGTGACGCCCAGCGAGGCGATCTCGTCGAGGCGCGCGGTGAGCCCGGCCAGGTCGCCGCCGTGGAAGGCGCCCCTCGCGGTCCGGTCCACCGCCACGTCGTTCGCCGGATCGCCGTCGGCGAACCGGTCCACCAGGACGAAGTAGAGGATCTCGTCGGACCAGGGGCGCTCGATCCGGGCCGGGGTGGAGGCGGCCTGCGGGACGGAGGCGGCCGGCGGCGCGCCGGCGGTGGGCGCGGAGCCGGCGTGCGCGCAGGCGAGGGCGGCGGCGACGAGGAGCGGGAGGGCGCGGGGGGGCATGGGGCGCGATCCTGCCCGACCCGGGCTGCCGGCGCGGGGTCCGTTCGGGGCGGTCGGGTTTGCGCCGGGCGCCGATCTGGCTATGATGGCCATGTGGAAAAGGCCAGCATATCCCAGCTCAAGAACCGCCTGAGCGCCTACCTCAGGAAGGTCCGTTCGGGTCGCTCCATCCTGATCGTGGATCGGGACGAGCCGGTGGCGAGGCTCGAGCGGGTGGAGGCGGGGGGCGCCGCGGACGACCGCATCGGTCGCCTGGAGCGGGCGGGTCTGCTGCGGCGGGCGACCCGGCGTCTCGACGTGTCGGCGCTTCGCGGCGAGGCGCCCCGGGCGAAGAGGAGCGTGGTCGAGGCGCTGCTCGACGAGCGCCGGGAGGGGCGGTGAGGTTCTGGGACGCCTCGGCCATCGTGCCGCTGCTCGTGGCGGAGACGTCGACCGCGGGCCTTCTCGCCCTCCTGGATCGGGACCCGGAGGTGGTCGCCTGGTGGGGCTCGCCGGTCGAGTGCACCTCCGCGATCGCCCGGCGCGAACGCGAGGGAGCGCTCGCGGCGAGGGACGCGGCGCGGGCGCTCGAGAGGCTCGGGCGCGTGACCGCGGGTTGGCAGGAGGTGCTGCCGGGGGATTCGCTCCGGGCGGTCGCGCAGAGGTTGCTGCGCGTTCATCCGCTTCGCGCCGCCGACGCCCTCCAGCTCGCCGCCGCGATCGTCGCCTCGGAGCACGAGCCCTCCTCGTTGCCGTTCGTCTGCCTGGACGAGCGGCTCTCCGAGGCCGCCGCCCGGGAGGGCTTTCCGCTGGCCGTGTCGTGACGCGCCCGTGGTCCGGGGCAGGCGGCCCCGCCGTCAGCTCGTCGGGGGCGCCTC
>DATIUR010000006.1:0-2386 GCA_035466675.1 Anaeromyxobacteraceae bacterium
GTCCGGCCCGCGCGGGGTGGGGGGCGCGGGCGGAGGGGGAGCGGCCGGCGCCTCCTGCAGGAGCTCGGCGGCGCGGCCGAGCAGGTCGGCGAGGACGAAGGGCTTGCGCAGGTAGGCGTCGGCGTGCGTCCGCGTGGCGCGGTGCGCCTCGACGGCCGTCTCGGTCGCCTCGCCGGTGTAGAGGAGCAGCGGGACGGCGGGGAGGGTCCGCTTCAGGCGGTTGCAGACCGAGAAGCCGCTCATGTCCGGCAGCTCCGCCGCCAGCAGGATGAGGTCGGGCGGCGAGGTCCGGCAGCGCTCCACCGCCTCCTCGCCCTGCGTCGCCGCGGTGACCGTGAAGCCCGCCGGCACGAAGGCACCGCGGATCTCTTCCGCGAGCGCGGCGTCGGGCTCGACCAGGAGGACGCTGGGCATCCGGGCGCCATGCTACCGCCGATCCCGGGCCCCCGAAATTCGCGCCCGGCGTCGATATCGCGGCCCCGCGCCCGCCCGCCGCGGCGAGGAAGGCCTGGCAGCGCGCGGCGCGACCGGGTACGGGTAGGTGGGTGGGGAGGAGGAACGCGTGCCGAGCTGGTCTCTCACGATCGACGTGGATCGCGACGCCGCGGACGACCTGGCCGCCGAGCTCGTGGGCGAGGGGGCGAGCGGCGTCGAGGTCCGCGACGGCGAGGCCGCGCCCATGCCCGGCACCGCGCAGCCGCCGGCGGGAAGGGCCCTGCTCGTGGCCTGGTTCGCCGATCCGGCCGCGGCCGCGGCGGCGGCGGCGGGCCGCGGCGGCCGCCTCGCCGAATCGCCCGACGTGGACTGGAGCGAGGCCTGGAGGCGCGGCCTGGGCCCGGTGGCCGCCGGGCGCATCTGGGTCCGGCCGTCGTGGGTGGAGGCGCCGCCGCCGCCCGGCCGTGCCGAGGTGGTGCTCGACCCGGGCATGGCGTTCGGGACCGGGAGCCACCCCACCACGGCCCTGTGCCTGGAGGCGCTCTCCGAGGTGGTGGCGTCCCGTCCCGGGCTGGCCGTGCTCGACGTCGGCACCGGCTCGGGCCTGCTCGCCATCGCGGCGGCGCGGCTGGGGGCGGGGCGTGCGGTGGGAAGCGACGTGGATCCGGTGGCCCTCCGCGTGGCCCGCGAGAACGCCGAGGCGAACGGCGCGACGGTCGAGCTGACCGACCTCGCGCCCGACCGCATCGCCGGCGCCTTCGACCTGGTGGTCGCGAACATCCTCGCCAACACGCTGGTCGAGCTGGCGCCCGCCATCGCCGGCAGGGTGGCGGAGGGCGGGGTGCTCTTCCTGGCGGGCATCCTGGCGCCGCAGGAGGAGGAGGTCCGGCGCGCCTACCTCGGGGCCGGGCTCGAGGCCTGGCCCGGCGGGGATCGGCGGGAGGGCGAGTGGTCGCTCCTCGCGCTCCGCCGGCCCCCGGCGGGCGGGGAGCGCACGTGACCGTCCGGCGCGTCCACCTGCCGCCCGGACGGATCGAGGGCGCGACCGCCCGGCTCACGCCCGAGGCGCGCCACTACCTCCGCGACGTGCTGCGGCTCTCCCCGGGAGACGAGGTGGAGCTGTTCGACGGCGCCGGGGGGGCCTTCCCCGCCCGCATCGACCCGGGGTTCGAGGCGCTCGCCCTCGGGCCGCGGCGGGAGGCGCGGACGGCCGGCGTCCCGCTGTGGCTGCTCTTCGCCCTCTCCCGGGGCGAGAAGGCCGATCTGGTCGTGCAGAAGGCCACCGAGCTGGGGGTGGCGCGGCTCGTGCCCTGGATCGCGGATCGCTCGGTGGTGCGGCTCGAGGGGGCGCGGGCCGAGGAGCGGGCCCGGCGCTGGCGGCGCATCGCGGAGGAGGCGGCCCGGCAGTGCCGGCGCGACGACGTCCCGGAGGTGCGCCCGCCCGGATCCCTGGCGGCCGCCCTGGGCGGGGTCCCGGCCGGCTTCGGCCGGGTGGTGCTGCACGGCGAGGGGGGCGGCGCGCTGGGGACGCTCGGCCCCTCGCCCTCCGGTGGCTACGCGCTCCTGGTCGGGCCGGAGGGCGGGCTCACCGGCGCCGAGCTCGCCGCCTGCGAGGCGGCGGGCTTCACGCGCCTCGGCCTCGGTCCCCGGACGCTGCGCGCCGAGACCGCCGCCATCGTGGGGGTGGCGCTCCTGCAGGCGCGCTTCGGCGATCTCTCCGGTTCCGTTCCTTGACCGGGCGCCGGGCCCGCGCCATAGCTTCGGATGGTGCTGTGCCCCCGCTGCAGCCGCGACAACCCGGAGACCGCGGCGACCTGCGGCCGCTGCGGGGCGCCGCTCGCGCTCCGGGACGAGCCGCCCGCCCGGTCCCTGGAGGCGACCCTCCCCATCGACCGGCGGGCGCCGGTGCTCACGCCGCCTCCGGGCCGGCTCGAGCCCGTCTCCGGTCTCG
>DATIUR010000007.1:0-8826 GCA_035466675.1 Anaeromyxobacteraceae bacterium
GGCCGCGGCATGGGAGAGCACGCGGAGCAGGTCGCGCCGCGGGTGGATGGAGCGGTAGACGAGGAGCTCGACCACCAGCGCGTAGGCCGCGGCGACGGCCGCCGCCTCGACGATGGTGGCGAAGCCGGTGGCGATCGACACCACCACCAGCGTGGGCAGGCCCAGGTCCCACTTCGCGCCCCACAGGGCCGCCGCCGCCTCCCGCGCGTCGAAGCGCTGGCGGGGGGCGTGGGCCCGCCGCCCCACCCGGATGCCGTAAGCGGCCACCAGCACGATCATGAGCAGGCCGGGGAGCAGGCCGCCGATGAAGAGGTGCTCGATGGGGACCTGGGCCACCACGCCGTAGAGGATGACGGGCAGGGAGGGCGGGAAGAGCAGGCCCAGCGATCCCGAGGCGGTGACGAGGCCCACCGAGAAGTCCTCGGGGTAGTGGTCCTGGAGGAGAAGCGGCAGGAGCACGCCGCCCAGCGCCAGGATGGTCACGCCGGACGCGCCCGTGAACGTCGTGAAGATCGCGCAGGCGAAGGCGGTCATGATGGCGAGGCCGCCCGGCAGCCAGCCGAACAGCCCCTTGTACGCGCGGACCAGGCGCTGGCCGGCGTTGCCCTCGGCGAGGACGAAGCCGGAGAGGGTGAGCAGGGGGAGGGCCGGGAGGGCAGGCTCGGAGGCGACCTGGAAGATGGCCGTGGGGACGGAGGCGATGGCGTCCCCGGCCGCCATCCCGAAGACGGCCGTCTCGCCGTAGAAGAGGGCGAGCGCGATGCCCGCCATGCCCACGAAGACGGGCGCGCCGAGCAGGAAGGCGGCCGCCACCAGGGTCACGAGGACGACCACGAGCGCCATGGGAGGGGTGAGCGCGCCGAGCGCGAAGGCGAGGGCCGCCACCGCCGCGGCGCCGGCGCGGGCCGGCCAGGAACCGGCGGCCCAGACGTAGCGGCCCGCCATGGCCGCGAAGCCCACCACCAGGACGAGCTGGCTCCAGGCCACCGGGATCCCGTAGGCGACCAGGGCGGCGCTGCCCCACTCGTAGCGGACCAGGCGAACCGATCCGTAGGCGAGGACCGCGCAGGTGGCGGCGGAGACCGCCATGCCGAGGAAGCGCGCCCCCTCGCGGAGGGGCCCGGCCGGCACGTGGTCGAGCGTGGAGAGGGCGAGGTGCCGCCCGGAGGCGGTGGCGAGGAGCGCGCCCAGGAACCCCACCCAGAGCGTGAGGTGCTGGGCCAGCACGGCCGCGCCCGGGAGCCCGTGTCCGATCAGGCGGCGCGAGAGCGTCGACGCCGCCGGCAGGAGCACCATGGCGAGGAAGAGCAGCGCGACGAGCGCGCGCTCCAGGCGGGTTCCGGCGCGATCCTCCGGGGCGACGACGTTGCTCGAGGGGGGCGGGGCGGTCACGCGAATGCCGGTTGACCCCTCGTCGAGGGGCGTCTATCAGTACCACGAACCTCCGGGACGGGCCCGTGATCGATCGCCTCACCCTCCTCGCGGCGCTCGCCGCCGCCACGGCGCTCTCCGGGTGCCGCACCCTGGCGCTGCGCGCCGCCGCCGACGCGGTGGCCACGAGCGGGGAGGGCTACGGGCGCGACGACGATCCGGAGCTGGTCCGCCAGGCCGTCCCCTTCGGCCTGAAGACCATGGAGGGGCTGCTCGACCAGCAGCCGGAGCACGTGGGCCTGCTCACCGCGCTCGCCAGCGGGTTCACCCAGTACGGGTACGGTTTCGTGCAGGCGGACGCCGACGCCGCGGACCTGGAAGGGAGGCTCCCCGCGGCCCGCGCCGGCCGCGACCGGGCGCGCCGGCTCTACCTCCGCGCGCGCGACTACGGTCTCCGCGGCCTCGAGGTGCGGCACCGGGGGCTGGCCAGGGCGCTCCGGTCGGCGCGGGACCCGGCCCGGGCCCTGGCCGCGGCGGAGCGGGAGGACGTCCCGCTCCTGTACTGGACGGCCGCGGCCTGGGCGCTCGCCATCTCGAACGGGAAGGGCGACATGGCCCTGGTGGCCGAGCTGCCCGCCCCGGTGGCCATGATGGAGCGTGCCCTGGCCCTCGACGAGGCATGGGGCGAGGGGTCCATCCACGAGTTCTTCGTGACCTACGACGTCGGGCGCAGCCCCGCCGAGGGAGGCGGGGTGGAGCGGGCCCGGGCGCACCTCGACCGGGCGCTGGCGCTCTCGATGAATGCGAAGCTCGGCCCGAGCGTCGCCTGGGCGGAGGGCGCGCTCGTCCGGGCCCAGGACCGGGCCGGCTTCACCCGCGTCCTCGAGGAGGTGGTCCGCGCCGACCCCGGCGCGGTGCCGCGCCACCGGCTCGCCAACCTGCTCGCCCAGCGGCGGGCCCGCCTGCTCCTCGACCACGCCGACGACCTCTTCCTGGAATGAGCCCCGGAGACCGACCGTGAAGAAGATCCTCGCCGTCATCCTCGCCGCGGTGGTCGCCCCGCCCGCCGGCGCCCAGGTCATCAAGCTGGGCACCCTCGCCCCCCAGGGATCCACCTGGCACGAGATCCTGAAGGACATGGGCCAGCGGTGGGAGGAGGCCTCCGGCGGGACGGTGAAGCTGCGCGTCTACGCGGGCGGGGTGCAGGGCGACGAGGGGGAGATGGTGCGCAAGATGGGGATCGGCCAGCTCCAGGCCGCCTCCATCACCAACATCGGCATGCACGACATCCTGCCCGATCCGGCGGTGATGTCCGTCCCGCTCCTGTTCGACGGCCAGGCCGAGGCCGACTGCGCCTTCGAGAAGGTCCGGCCGCGCCTGGAGCGCGGCTTCGCCGAGAAGGGGTACACGGTGCTGCAGTGGAGCCGGGTGGGCGCAGTCCACCTCTTCTGCAACGCGGCCAAGCGCATCCCCGCCGACATGAAGGACGCCAAGATGTACGTCTGGGAGGGCGACCCGAAGAGCGTGCAGGCGTTCCGCGCGGCCGGGTTCACCCCGGTGGTCCTCTCGGCCACCGACATCATCCCCTCGCTGCAGACCGGGATGATCGACTGCGTCACCACCGCCCCGCTCTACGTGCTCACCGCGCGCCTCTTCGAGAAGGCCAGCTACATGCAGGACCTGCCCTGGGGCTTCATCTACGGCGCCACCCTGGTGCGCAGCGACGCGTGGGGGCGGATCCCCGCCGACGTCCGGGCCCGGCTCGCCGCCATCGCGGTGGAGCTCGGGAAGAAGGTGGACGTCGAGGTGCAGCGGCTCAACGCCGACGCCGTGGCCGCCATGCAGCGGCAGGGGCTCCAGGTGGTGAAGGCGGAGGCGGCGGCCTGGCGCCCGGCCCTGGAGCGCTCCTACGCGGTGGTGCGCGGGGGCGTCGTTCCGGCCGGGTTCTTCGACGAGGTCAAGCGGGCCCGGGACGCCTGCCGGGCGGCGAAGCGCTGACCGCGAGGAAGCCGGCCAGGTCCCGGCGCAGCGCCCCCGAGGCGAAGAGCAGGGTGAGGTGCCCCCGGGGGTAGATCCGCGGGGCGATGCCCCAGGCGCGCGCCAGCCTGGCGGGGCCGAGGAACGGCACCACCCGGTCGTACCGCCCCGCCGCCACGAAGAGGCGAGCGGCTGCCGGGGGCCTGCGGGCGGGGAGAAGCGGGAGGAGCTGGGGGCGCAGCGCCGCCCGCCCGGGGATGGGCACGCCCGCGCGCGCGGCCAGGCGGGCGTAGCGCCGCCCGATGCGCGTGGCCGCGAAGACGTGCAGGAGGTCGGCCGGGGGCGCCACCAGGGCGGCGAAGTCGAGCGCCTCCGGCGCGGTGGCGGCCAGCGCCGCGGCGAGTCCGCCCAGGGAGAGGCCGAGGAGCCCCACCTCGCCGCCCCGGGCGCGGGCGATCGAGGCGAGCCAGCGCAGCTCGAGGACCGATCGCTCCACGGCGCCCCGGAGCGCCGGGAGGTCGGGCGAGGCGAAGGCCTCGCCGGAGCGCAGCCCGGCTGGCGCCCGGTTCCCGTGGTGGGGAGGGACCGCCAGCCAGGTGTCGTGGCCGGCGCGCAGGAGCAGGCGGATCCACCCGGCCACGAGGCGCGGCGCTCCCACCTTCCAGGGCGGGGCGAGGATCACCGTGCCGCGCCGCGTCTCCCGCGTCTCCGCCACGTGCACGGTGAGGCGATCGCCCTCCGAGGCCGGAGGCGGGCCGGGCGGACGCCAGCGGCCCGGTCCCCGCGGCGGGGGCGGCGGCCGCGGCAGCGGCCCGAAGCAGGCGAGCGGCCCCTGCGGCGCGGGCCGGAACGGCACGGGGGGTCGGCGGCGCAGGTCCTCGGCGCACATGGCGAGGAGGTCGGCGGAGCCGTGCAGGAGACGCGTCAGGCCCGGCATGCGGTCCTCATGAGACGCCGCGAGCGCTCGACGATACAACGGGAGGACGGGGCGGGGGCGGCAGGGATCGGGACGAGCCGCTCAGACCAGCCGGCCGACCGTGTCGAGCAGGCGGACGGCGTCGAAGGGCTTCGAGAGGAAGGCCTCCGCCTCGGGCAGCGCTCCGCCGGAGGCGCCAGACCGCGCGGAGAGCACCACCACCGGGATCTCGGCCAGGCGCGGATCGGCGCGCAGCGCCCGGTGGAGCTCCCAGCCGTTCATCACCGGCATCATGAGATCGAGCAGGATGAGGCTGGGCGCCTCCGAGGCCTCGAGCAGGGCGAGGGCCTCGGCGCCGTTGGCGGCGCTCGCGACCTCGTACCCCTCCTCGGCGAGGAGCTCTGCCAGCGTCTCGCGCAGGGGGGCGTCGTCCTCGACGAGCAGGATGCGCGGGCGGTGCATGCTGACCAACACGGTAGCCATCCGCGCGGCCCGGTGAAACCCGGGTCGATGGAGCGGCACCCAACCGAGACGAAGGGCCGCACCACGTGGGTCGAGTCGTTGACACCCCGGGGAACCGGGCTGTAAGGACCCGGGGACCGGGCGGTGGCGATGGCGAACGAGCAAGAGGGCGGGGGCGCAGCCAGCGCGGTCTACGGGCGGTCGCCGTCGCCGAAGGTGGCGCTGCCGGAACGCGGCGCCGTGCTGGGGCTGCGCTGGAGCGGCGTCGAGGGAGCCGGAAACCAGATCCTGGCCGCGAAGATCGAGTGCGAGCCCGAGAGGGCGCGGCTGGTCCGCCTGTGGCGGCCCTTCGGCGACGCGCCCGGCCGCCGCGACGTGTTCGCCCGGTTCCCGGCCTGGCTGGCCGAGGAGGCCCGGTGGGCGGAGGGGCGGCTGGCGGTGGGCGTCGACTTCGCCCTCTCGCTCGCCGAGACGCACCTGCGGCAGCTCGGGCTCCTGCGCCAGGCGCTGCGCGGGCCCGCCACGCTCGGCAAGCACCTCGAGGAGAGGTTCCTGGGCCACGGCGGGGATTTCACCGAGGGTGCCTCGCGCTTCCACGCCCAGCTGGGCAAGGACCGGCCGCGCCGCACCGACTGCTACCGCGCCGAGCCGCACCCCCCGGGCCACGCCCGGTCCTACCGGCAGACCTTCTTCGGCCTGTGCACGCTGGCGCGCGCGCAGGCCGCCTTCCCGCCCTGGGACCCGCCCGATCCGGGCCGGCCCACCGTGGTCGAGGTGCGGCCGGGACACGTGGCGCGGGTCCTGTGCGGCACCTGCGCCTACCGGGACGAGGGGCGCGACGGGGTGAGCCGCTCGAGCACGCGGGCGGCGATCCTGCGGACGCTCCGGGGCGCCGCCCGGCTGGAGTTCGAGATGGAGCAGGCGGCCCAGGTGGTGGAGGACGGGCAGGGGGGCCACCTCGAGGCGCTGCTCGCCGCGGTGGCGGCGGCCGCGGCGTGGCAGGACGGGTTCCAGGGCGTGCCGCCGGACGTCCCCCGGAGCGAGGGCTGGATCCACTCGGTCCGCGAGGAACCGTGGCGGGAGCGGTGAGCGCGCCGCGGGCCGCCGCGCTGGCGCTCCTCCTGGCCGGGATCCCGGCCGTCCTCCTGGCCGGGGACGCGGCGACGCCCCCGGTCGAGGCCGCGGCCGAGGAGGGCCTGGCCAGCTACTACGCCCGGCGCTTTCACGGAAGGCGGACCGCGAGCGGCGAGCGCCACGACATGAACGCGATGACCTGCGCCCACCGGACCGCCCCCTTCGGCGCGCGCCTGCGCGTGCGCGACGTCGCCACCGGACGCAGCGTGGTGGTTCGGGTCAACGACCGGGGTCCCTTCCTGCGGGGGCGGGTGGTGGATCTCTCCTGGGCGGCGGCGCGGGAGATCGGCCTCCTCGGACGCGGCCTGGCCAGGGTGCGCGTGGAGCGGGTCGACTAGCGCTCTCCAGGGCTCCTGGCGGCTCGAGGCCGCGGGCATCCGGGCCCGATCCGAGGCGATCAGGGGGCGCGCCGCGCCCGCGCGGCGGCGTCCCGGATGGCGGCGATGGCCCGGCGGTAGTCCGGCGCGCCGAAGACGGCGGTGCCCGCCACGAGCACGTTCGCGCCCGCCGCGGCGACGGCCCCGGCCGTCTCGGCCTTGATGCCCCCGTCCACCTCGATGTCGAGGGGGCGGCCGCGCGCGTCGGCCAGCGCGCGGAGCTGGCGGACCTTCTCGGTGCACGCCTCGATGTAGGCCTGGCCCCCGAAGCCGGGGTTCACCGTCATGACGAGCACCATGTCGCAGTCGCCCAGCACGTACTCGAGCGCGGAGAGGGGCGTGGACGGGTTGAGCGCCACCGCCGGCCGCGCCCCGGCGGCCCGGATGGCCTGGAGGGTGCGGTGCAGGTGGGGCGAGACCTCCGCGTGGACGGAGACGAGGCTCGCCCCCGCCTTCGCGAATGCCTCCACGTACCGTTCCGGCTCGACGATCATGAGGTGCACGTCCACCTCGAGCCGGGTGGCCTTCCGCACCGCCTCCACCACCAGCGGGCCGACCGTGATGTTGGGGACGAAGCGCCCGTCCATCACGTCCAGGTGGACGAGGTCGGCGCCGGCCTCCTCGACGGCGCGGACCTCCTCGGCCAGGCGCCCGAAGTCGGCGGAGAGCAGGGACGGCGCGATCCGGATGGGCGGCGCGGGCATGGCCCGAGTCTACGCGAAGCCCGGCCCCGGCCGCGACCTCGACCGCCGGCGCGCGACCGGCTATACGGCCCGCGTGCGCGTCGTCTTCCTCGGAACCCCCGCCTTCGCCGTCCCCGCCCTCGACGCGCTCGGGAGGGCCGGGCACGAGATCCGGGCGGTGGTGGCCCAGCCCGACCGGCCGGCCGGGCGCGGCCGGGCGCTGCGCGAGCCGGAGACGAAGGTCTGGGGGCGCGGGCGCGGCCTGGAGGTCCTGCAGCCGGAGAAGGTCCGCGACGGGCGGCTCGCCGCCGCGCTCGGCCCCATGCGGCCGGACGTCCTGGTGGTGGCGGCCTACGGCCGCATCCTCGGGGCGGACCTCCTCCGGCTCGCCCCGTTCGGCGCGGTGAACGTGCACGCCTCGCTCCTGCCCCGGTACCGCGGGGCCGCGCCCATCCAGTGGGCCATCGCGCGCGGCGAGACCGAGACCGGGGTCTCGATCATGGCCATGGACGAGGGGCTCGACACGGGCGACGTGCTCCTCCAGCGCACCGAGGCCATCCGGCCGGACGACACCGCCGAGACGCTCTCCGAGCGGCTGGCCGCGCTGGGCGGCCAGGCCCTGGTGAAAGCGCTGGCGATGCTGGAGCGGGGCGAGATCGTCCCGGTGGGGCAGGACGCGGCGAAGGCCACGCTGGCGCCCATCCTCCGGCGGGAGGACGGGCGGATCGACTGGGCGCGGCCGTCCCCGGAGGTGCACTGCCTCATGCGGGGGTTCGCGCCCTGGCCCGGCGCCTGGACCACGCTCGACGGGAAGGTGGTGAAGGTCCTGGAGGCGACGGTCCAGGAGGCCCACCCCGACCCGGCCTCCGGGGCGCCGGGAAGCGCGTCCGTCGTGGCGGGCCAGGGGATCGCGGTCCGGTGCGGGCCTCCCACCGGCCTGCTGGTCCGCCGGATCCAGCTCGAGGGGCGCGCGGCGCAGGCGGCGGTGGACTTCGCCCGCGGGCTGCGGCGGGAGAGGATCGCCTTCGGCACATGAGCGCCCGGTCGATCGCCTTCCAGGTCCTGCGGCGGGTGGAGGAGGGTGGCGCCTTCGCGTCGCGGGCCCTCGACGCGGCCCTGGCCGAGGCCGGCGCCCTCGAGGCGCGCGAGTCGGGCCTGGCGACGGAGCTCGTCTACGGCACCCTCCGGCGCGCCCTCTCGCTCGACGCCGCGCTGGCGCCCCACTCCCGGCGCCCGCTCGCCGAGGTGGACCCGGCCGCCCGCGTGGCGCTCCGGCTGGGCGCCTACCAGCTCCTCTTCCTCGGCACCGCGGCGCACGCCGCGGTGAGCGAGTCGGTGGCGCTGGCGCGCTCGGCGGACCACGGGCGGGCGGCGGGGTTCGTGAACGCGGTCCTGCGCGCCCTGGCCCGCGATCCCCGCCTGCCCGCGCCTCCGCCGCTCGAGGCCGACCCGGCCGGCCACGTCGCCGCGGCCGAGTCGCTGCCGCGGTGGATCGCGGAGGAGTGGGTCGCCTGGCTCGGGGCGGAGGAGGCGCTCTCCCTGGCCCGCGCCATGAACGGCCCCGCGCCCCTCTGCCTGCGCTCGCCCGATCGCGACGGCCTCGTGGCGCGGGCGAGGTCGGCGGGGCTCGCTGCCGCCCCCGCCCCTCGCTCGCCCGACGGGGTCGTCCTCTCGGGCGCGCCGGTGGCGGCGCTCTCCCGGGCGGCGGCAGGCATCCCCTTCCAGGTGCAGGACGAGGGGGCGCAGCTCGTGACGCTCCACGCGGCCGGGGCGCTGCGGGGATCGCGGGCCCGCGTGCTCGACCTCTGCGCCGCGCCGGGGGGCAAGGCCTTCCACCTGGCCGAGCTGCTCGCGCCCGGCTCGGAGGTGGTGGCCGTCGAGGTGCACCCGCGGAAGGCCGAGGCGC
>DATIUR010000008.1:0-13157 GCA_035466675.1 Anaeromyxobacteraceae bacterium
GACGGGAGGAAGTCGCGGTGGAGCGAGACCGCCACGATCATGAACCGCTCCGCCCACATGCCCACGTTGATGAGGATCGAGGCGACGAAGAGGACGGCCAGGTTCCGCCGCAGGGAGGGGAACCAGAAGAGCTGCGGCACCACCACGTTGCAGAACAGCTGCAGGTACCAGATGGGCGCGTAGGGCCCGGTCCAGCGGTTCAGGAAGGCGAAGGCCTCGTAGTGCGAGCCGGAGTACCAGGCGATGAAGTGCTCCATGGCGTAGCCGTAGGCCACCATCAGCCCGGTCGCGAGCATCACCTTGGCCATGTTGTCGAGATGCCTCGGGGTGACGACGTTCTCGTACCCGAGCCACTTGCGGGCCGGGATCATGAGGGTCACCACCATGGCGAAGCCGGAGAAGATGGCCCCCGCCACGAAGTAGGGCGGGAAGATGGTGGTGTGCCACCCGGGGAGCTGGGAGATGGCGAAGTCGAAGGAGACGATGGTGTGGACGCTCACCACCAGGGGCGTGGAGAGGCCCGCCAGGAGCAGGTACCCGATGCGCCAGTGCTTCCAGTGGCGGGCCGAGCCGCGCCAGCCGAAGGAGAGGATCCCGTAGGCGACCCGCTGCGCCCGGCCCTTGGCCGCGTCGCGGGCGGTGGCCAGGTCGGGGATGAGCCCCAGGTACCAGAAGAGGAGCGAGACGGTGGCGTAGGTGGAGATGGCGAACACGTCCCAGGGGAGCGCGCTCTTGAAGTTGGGCCAGATCGCGTTGGTGGACGGGTACGGGATGAGCCACCAGAACAGCCAGGGGCGCCCGAGGTGGATGACGGGGTAGAGGCCTGCCATCGCCACCGCGAAGAGCGTCATCGCCTCGGCGAAGCGGTTGATGGAGGTGCGCCACCGCTGCTGGAAGAGGAGGAGGATGGCGCTGATGAGGGTGCCGGCGTGGCCGATGCCGATCCACCAGACGAAGTTGGTGATGTCGAAGGCCCAGGCCACCGGGATGTTGTTGCCCCAGGTGCCCACGCCCACGAAGAGCGTGGCGCCCAGGGAGAGGAGCCAGAAGCCGACGCCCAGGAGCAGCGTCAGCACGAGCAGCTTCCAGCCCCGGCGGGTGGGGCCGAGCACCGGCGCGAGCAGCTCGTGGCTGATGGACCGGTCGTCGGGCCGGCCGACGAGCACCGGCAGGGTCTCGAGCGGATCGTGCGCGGGGGTGGTCGTCGCGGTGCTCATGCCAGATCCGGGTTGGGGTTGCGCACGCGCACCAGGTAGCCGGTGCGCGGCCGGGTGCCGAGCTCGTGGAGGAGGTCGTAGCGCCGCTCGCTCCGGTGGAGCCGGGACACCTTCGACTCCGGGTCTGCCAGGTTGCCGAAGACGATCGCCTCGCCCGGACAGGCCTGCTGGCAGGCGGTGACCACCGCGTCCCCGGCCACCGCCTTCTCCCCCCGGCCTCGCCCGTCGATGCGGGCGCGCTCGATGCGCTGCACGCAGTAGGTGCACTTCTCCATCACGCCGCGGGCCCGCACGGTGACGTCCGGGTTCATCAGCATCTTCAGCGTCGGGGCCACCTCCCCGCGCCAGTCGAGGTAGTTGAAGCGGCGGACCTTGTAGGGGCAGTTGTTCGAGCAGTACCGCGTGCCGACGCAGCGGTTGTAGACCATCTCGTTCAGCCCCTCGTCCGAGTGCACGGTCGCGTTCACCGGGCAGACGTATTCGCAGGGCGCCTTCTCGCAGTGGACGCAGGCGAGCGGCTGCGAGACCGAGCCGGGGTCCTCGAGCGAGCCGGTGAAGTACCGGTCCACGCGGATCCAGTGCATCTCGCGGCTCACCAGCACCTGCTCCTTGCCGACCACCGGGATGTTGTTCTCGGCCTGGCAGGCCACCGTGCAGGCGCCGCAGCCGATGCACCGGGAGAGGTCGATGGCCATGCCCCACTGGTTCGGCTGGCCCTGGTAGGCCGCCGAGCGCGCGAGCAGGCTGGGCGGCTCGCCGCGGTGGTGGTCGAGCTCCGCGCCGTGGCGGGCCAGCTCCTCGACCGTGAAGTCGAGCGCGATGGGGCGCCGGTAGCCGTTCACCTCCGTGGTGAAGTGGCCCTGGGTGACCGCCAGGGGGTGCCGCCGGCCGGCCTTCGCCACCTCCAGCCCCCCGTCGAACCAGGGCGCGGCGGCGGTGCGGAGCGCGTAGGCGTCGAACCCGACCGCGCTCCCGGCCGCGCCCGCCGCCGTGCGGCCGTAGCCGAGCGCGACCGTGACCGCCTCGTCGGCGTGGCCGGGCACGACCAGGGCCGGGGCGGCCACGGTGCGGCCGCGGACCGAGAGGGTGAGCACCTCGCCGCTCTCCACCCCGAGCCGCCGGGCGGTGGCCGGCGAGAGCATGGCCGCGTTGTCCCAGGTGAGCTTCGTCACCGGGTCGGGCAGCTCCTGGAGCCAGGCGTTCTCGGCGAACCGGCCGTCCCCCACCTTGTAGTCGGGGGCGAAGGCGATCTCGAGGCCGCCCTTCGGCGCCGGGGCGGCCCGGAGGGCCTCCGCCACCCGGCCCGCGTCCACCGCGGCGGGCTCGGCGGGCGCCGCGGAGCCCGGCACCACCCCGGCGGCGAGCCACTCCTCCCAGCGGCGGTCGAAGCCGTCCGCGCCGGTGCGCGCCCTCCAGGAGTCGCGCACGTGGCGGTGGGCGCCCAGGTCGCCGCGCCCGGCGAAGGCGGCCCAGAGGTCGATCTCGGTGACGCTCTCGTGGAGCGGGTTCACCAGCGGCTGCACGATGGAGGCGGTGCCGTCGCGGGCGCGCAGGTCGCCCCAGCTCTCGAGCGGGTGGCTCGACGCCACCACCCAGCCGCTCCGCAGCGACGTCTCGTCCTCGCGCGAGGCGAGGTAGACGACGTTCGGGACCTTCGCGAGCGCGCCGGCCAGGTCCAGGTCGGCCGGGGCGGTGTAGGCCGGGTTCCAGGCGGTGACCACCAGCGTGTCCACCCGGCCCCCCTGGATCTCGCCCAGGAGGCGGCGCAGGCCCTCCGCGCCCGCGGGCGCGTCGAGCGCCGAGCTCGGGCCGTACGTCACGGTGGCGCCGGCGTTGCCGAGCGCCTCGTTCAGGGCGGCGGCCAGGGCGTGGGCCGCGGCCGGCTGCCGCTCGCCGGCGAGGACGAGCCCCCTCCCCCGGGCCGCGGCGAGATCGGCCGCCACCGCCGCCGCCCACCTCCCCATCTCGGCCCCCTCCGCGGGCGCGCCCAGCGCCGCCAGCGAGGCGAGGCCGTGGCGCTCGGCCAGCGCGCCCGCCACGGCCCGGGCGAACCCCAGGACCTGGGAGGAGCGCATGCGGAAGCGGTGGTCGGCCGCGCCGCCGGTGACGGTGAAGGAGGCCTCGGCGGCGTAGAGCCGGTTCATGCGCGGCGGCTCGCGCCGCGAGGCGAACTCGCGGGCGTGGCGGAGGTGGTCCCCCTCCCGCCCCAGGAAGTCGCAGTCGAGCGCGAGGAGCACGTCCGCGGCGCCGACGTTCCAGCGCGGGAGGAGATCCCGGCCGGTGGCGATGCGGAGGCCCTCCCGCAGGGCGTCGTCGCCGGTCGGGGCCCAGACCTCGAACCGGGACCGGGGGAAGCGCTCCAGGACGGCGCGCCGCAGGTCGGCCGCCGCGGGCGAGGTGCCCGGCTCGCAGAGGAAGCGCAGCCGCGCCCCGCCGTCCCGCGCATGGCCGGCGGCGAGCCGGTCCACCTCCACGAGGAAGGCGCTCCAGCCGAGCCCGCGGCCCCGGTGCCGGACGCCCTCCAGCCGGGCGGGGTCGTACAGGTCGAGCAGGCTGGCCTGCTCCTGCCGCCCGGAGCCGCCCAGGCTGGCCGGGTGGTCGCGGTTCCCCTCCACCTTGGTGGGCCGGCCGGCGTGGCTCGTCACCACCAGCCCGACCGCGTAGCCGCCCATGGCGGCGGCGGTGGCGTAGAGGTCGGGCCGGCTCGGGGTGACCTCCGGGGGCTGGCGCACGTAGGCCACGACCTTCTCGCGGGGCGGCTTGCAGGCGGCCGCGCCGGCCAGCGCCGCGGAGGCGCCCAGGACGCGGAGGAAGCCGCGGCGCCCGAGCCCCTCCGGCGTCTCGGCGGCCCCCTCGGGGAACTCGCCGGGCGGCACGGCGAGGGGTCCGGCGTGCTCCTCCGGCGTCCGCCAGCGGTGCCTGGCGAGAGGCGACGGGTCCGCGCCCGGCTGTCCGTAGATGGGAAGGCGCCCTAGCGATGGCATGTCGTGCAGTTGGTCCGGGGTTTGACGTCGAGCTTCTTCGCGAGATCCCTGCCCAGCGCCTCGGGGTCGCCCTCCGGCTGCCAGGTCATGCTGGTCACCTCCTCGAGCGGCCGCAGCCGCGCGTAGGGGTTCCGGTGGCAGTCGAGGCACCACTGCATCGTGAAGGGCTGGACCTTCTGGATGGCGGGCATCTGGTCCACGCGGCCGTGACACTCGACGCAGCCGACGCCCTTGTTCACGTGGGCGGCGTGGTCGAAGTAGACGAAGTCCGGGAGCTGGTGGACCCGCATCCACTCGATGGGCTTCCCGGAGAACCAGCTCGCCCGCACCGCGTCGAGCCGCGGGCTCTTGTTCCAGACCTGGGCGTGGCAGCCCAGGCACAGCTCGGTGGGCGGGATCCCCGCGCTCGGGGCGCGGTCCACCGTGCCGTGGCAGTACCGGCAGTCGATGAGGTCGTCCTTCACGTGGTGCCGGTGGTCGAACATCACCGGCTGCGCGACCTCCTCGAACTGCCCGGTGCCGTAGGGGATCCGCCAGTAGCCCATCAGCGCCCCCACCGTGCCCGCCGCACCGATCGCGACGAGGGCGAGGACCCAGCGGAAGACGGCGTTCGATCTCGGGCTGAAGAGCGCGCTCATGGAGGTGGCGAGCCTGGAGGACAGACCTCCTCTATCCGGACGGTCCGGGGAGCCCGCGTGGGCCGTAAATTGATCTCTATCAATCCTGAGCGGAAGGTCTCAAAAGGGTGCTGCGCCCTCGCCCGCCGGGCCTCGCCCGGCCTCGCGGGCGTGCCGCTTGTGGGGAGGGTCCTTCATGGATTATGGAGAGCGCCCTCGGATGGAGCGGACGGACCAGGAGCTCTTGGACTCGGCCCGGGGCGGGGACCGGCCCGCCCTCGAGGCGCTGCTCGAGCGGCACCATCGGCGCGTCTACCGGTTCGGCCTCAAGATGTGCCGGGATCCGGAGGACGCGAAGGACGTCCTCCAGGAGACGCTGCTGGCGGTGGCCCGCACCGTGAAGGACTTCCGAGGCGCCTCGTCGGTCTCGACCTGGCTCTACACCATCGCGCGGAGCTTCTGCATCAAGAAGAGGCGCCGCTCCAAGTTCGCGCCGGAGCAGGAGGAGTCGCTCGAGGCCTTCGAGCCCGGCTCCGAGGCGCGGCAGGTGGCCGACCCCGGCCGCGCGCCCGACGAGTCGCTGGCCGGCCGCCAGGTGGAGGCGGCCCTGGAGGGCGCCATCGGGCGGCTCGAGCCCATGTACCGCGACGTGCTCGTCCTGCGCGACGTGGAGGGGCTCACCGCGCCGGAGGTGGCCGAGGTGATGGGGCTCTCGGTCGAGGCGGTGAAGAGCCGGCTCCACCGCGCCCGGGTGGCGGTGCGCGAGGCGGTCGCGCCGGTGCTGGGCCTGCCGGGCGCCGCGGAGACGGAGGCGGGCGTGCGGTGCCCCGACATCCTCCAGCTCTTCTCCCGCCACCTCGAGGGCGAGATCAGCGCCAGCGTCTGCGCCGACATGGAGCGGCACCTGGCCGCCTGCCCCGGCTGCCGGAGCCGGTGCGACTCGCTCCAGACCACGCTCGCGCTCTGCAAGAGCACGCCGCTGCCCGAGGTCCCGAAGCCGGTGCAGGCCTCGGTGCGCCAGGCGCTGCGGAAGTTCATCGCCCTGCACGACGGCCCGGGATAGGTCTCGCTTCCGCCGTTCACAGCTCCCGGAACGGGATGGCGGTCACGCCGGGCGCCAGCGGGAGCCGGACCTCGCCGCCGTGGACGACCCAGCCGTCGGCCACGCGCGCGCCCAGGGCGTCCCGCAGCGCTGCGATCCCGGCGGCCATCTCGGGGCGCGGGGTGGAGGAGAGCTTGACCTCGACCGGCACCAGCCTCGCACCCACCTCGACGACGACGTCGACCTCGTCGCCGCCCGACGTGCGCCAGAAGTGGACGAGCGGCTCCTCGCCACGATGGACGAGCGTCTTCACGATCTCGCCGAGCACGGCCGTCTCGAAGATCGCGCCGCCCATCGGCCCCGACGCTGCGTGCTCCGGATCGCGCAGACCGACGAGGTAGCACAGGGTGCCGACGTCGGTGAAGTAGACCTTGGGCGTCTTCACCAGCCGCTTGCCGATGTTGGCGAAGTAGGGGCGAAGCACCACGATCTGGTAGGTCGCCTCCAGCACCGACAGCCACGCCTTGGCGGTGTTCACCGCGACGCCGAGATCCCGGGAGAGGTCGCTCAGGTTGAGGAGTTGCCCGGATCGCGCGGCCAGGGCGCGCAGGAAGCCCTGGAACTGCGTCAGGTCGCCGACCTGACGGAGGCCTCGCACGTCCCGCTCCAGGTACGTCTGCACGTAGCTCGCCTGCCACAGGGTGAGGTCACGTCGTGGCCCGGCCACGAGCTCCGGGTACCCGCCCCGGAGCAGGTCGGCCCACAGGCGCCGGCGCCCAGGCCCGCGGGCGACCGCCTCCGGCCGGGAGGAGACGCGCGCGCCCGACGCCGAGGCGGGCCTCGACCGGGAAGGCGACGGGCGCCCCGGCTCCCAGGGCAGCGGCATCCCGGGGACGCGCAGCGCCTCGCGGTCGGACAGGGGCAGGAGCCTCAGCACGGCCGCGCGCCCGGCGAGCGATTCCCTCACGCGCTCCGACAGGGCCAGGTTCTGCGAGCCGGTGACGATGAAGCGGCCGCGGGCACCCCGGTCCTCGTCGATCGCCTCCTTGACGTAGGCGAGAAGATCCGGCGCCTGCTGGACCTCGTCCAGGATGACGGGCGGCGGATGGGCCGCGAGGAAGCCTCGCGGATCCGCCGTGGCGGAGCTCCGCACGTCGGGCGGATCGAGCGAGACGTACCGGTGGGTCTTCCCGAACGTTCGGCGGAGCAGGGTCGTCTTGCCCGACTGGCGGGGGCCGGTCAGGACCACCGCGGGGAACTCGCGCGCGGCTCGCCGGAGAACCGGTTCGAGGGAACGCTCGAGGTAACCCGCGGCCACTCGGCCTTCCTAGCAAGTTTGCTTTACGAATGCAAATTTGCAGACACCGCCCCGTGGGCCGGGCGCACCCTGCCAGCCTCGTCGCGCGTCGGGCTCAGAGGCACCCGGGCGGAGCGAGCCCCGAGGCGATCGCGTCGCGCTGGGCGTCGACGGGGTCGCGGAACAGGAGCTCCCCCTCGAACCGCCCGGCGGGCCCGCTGCGTCCGGCCCGCCGGATGTAGATCCGCCGGACCCGCCCGGGAAGGTCCTTCGACAGCGCCGCGTAGATCTCGGGGTCCTTCTCGCCGGAGTCCCCCACCAGCACGAGCGGCTGCGGGAAGCGGGCGGCCAGCGTCCGGAGGATCGGCTCCTTGTAGCCCTTCAGCGTCGAGGGACCGAGGTTGCGGAGGTAGAGCGCCGCGGGGGGGAAGCCGTTCTTCTCCAGGAAGCGCAGGAGGCGCGGGGCGAACTGGATGGGCGAGCCGGAGACGAAGACGAAGACGGGGCCGGGCCGGCCGGCCGCCGCCAGGCACCCGTAGAAGCGCGCCATCCCCTGGACCGCCGGCTGCGTGTCGCCGTCCTCGAGGAACGCCGTGGCGAGGAGCTTCCGCTTCGACTCGACGTGGGTGACCGCCACCGTGTCGTCGAAGTCGCTCACCACGAGGAAGGGCGCGTCGGCCGGCACCACCAGGACCGTGGTCCGGGCCGTGACGCCGGCGACCTGCACCTCGGCCGGCTGGGGTCCGGCCGGGAAGGGCTGGCCGGGCGCCGCCGCGATCACCGCCTCGAACTCGCCGTCGTGGCCGCTGACGGCGGCCGCGGTCTGGCCCAGGAAGCGGACCTCCACCCGCGCCCCCACCAGGTTCCCCACGGTGAGCGTCCGGACGTTCCGCACGGCCGTGGGGCCGTGCCGGCCCTGCGCCTCCTTCAGGACGCGCCCCGAGATCCACACGGCGTCGGTCCGGCCCAGCGTGGGAGGGAGGAGCAGCGCGGGCTCCTCGGCGGCGGCCGGAAGGGCGAAGGCGGTCAGGGTGAGCAGGAGGAAGGTGGGTCGCATCGCCGCTCCCGTGGGCCGGCCAGGCGGCGCCGGCGCCACGGATCCTATCCGATGATCCCTCGGCGCACGAGGAGCGGGCCGCGCCGGCCGGTCCCCCGTCCGACGGCTCCTCCCGCGCGGCCGCGCGCTACACTGCGGCCCGGTGCCCGTCTACCGCCTCCCCCGCGAGATCGTCTTCCCCGACCCGGAGCGAGCCGAGCCGGACGGGCTCCTCGCCGTGGGGGGCGACCTCTCGCCGGAGCGGCTGCTCGCCGCCTACGCGGCCGGGATCTTCCCCTGGTTCTCCGAGGGAATGCCCATCCTCTGGTGGTCCCCCGACCCGCGCCTCGTGCTCGAGCCCGCCCGCCTGCACGTCTCCCAGTCGCTCCGGCGGACGCTGCGCCGCGACCGGTACCGCGTGACGAGCGACGGGGCCTTCGAGCGCGTCATCCGGAGCTGCGCCGCGCGCGCGCGGCCGGGCCAGGACGGCACCTGGATCACCGGCGACATGGTCCGGGCCTACCTGCGGCTGCACCGACTGGGCTTCGCCCACTCCTTCGAGGCCTGGGAGGGCGAGGTGCTGGCGGGCGGCCTCTACGGCGTCTCGCTGGGCGCCGCCTTCTTCGGGGAGTCCATGTTCGCGGACCGGCCGGACGCCTCCAAGGTGGCCTTCGTCCGGGCGGTGGAGTTCCTGGTCGGCCGGGGCATCGGCCTCGTCGACGCGCAGGTGCGGACGGAGCACCTCGTCCGGTTCGGGGCGGAGGAGATCCCGCGGCGGGAGTTCCTGGCGCGCCTCTCGCGCGCCCTGGAGAAGCCGACCCTGCGCGGGAGGTGGCGGATGGGCGAGGGGTAGATCCTTTCGCCGGCTCCCTCGTTCATCCCGGATGAAAGGAGCCGTCCATGTCCCTTCCCAGGCTCGCCGCCCTCGCCGTCGCCGCCGCCCTCGCCTCGCTCCCCTCCCCCGCATCCGCCCACCGGCCCGATGCCCCCGCCCGGCAAGGCCCCTACTCGCTCGAGCTCGTGGACGACGGCGGGCGCGTCCTGCCCACCTTCGCACACCGCGGCCGGACGTACGTCCTGGGCGTGCCCGGCCAGCGCTACCTGCTCCGGATCCGGAACGGCTCGGCCCGGCGCATCGAGGTGGTCGCCTCGGTGGACGGCCGCGACGTGGTGGACGGCCGGCCGGCCGCCTTCGAGAAGCCCGGCTACCTCGTCGATCCTTTCGGCGAGACCGCCATCGACGGCTACCGGCTGAGCGGCGAGGCGGTGGCCGCCTTCCGCTTCGGGAGCGTGCGGGACTCCTACGCCGCGCGGATGGGCGACGCCCGGGACGTGGGCGTCGTCGGCGTGGCCATCTTCCCGGAGCGGGTCCCCGCCTGGCGTCCGCCGCCGTACGGCTACCCGCCCGGCCCATACGACCGGGAGGAGCGCGCCGGAGACGGCGGGGCCGGCGCCCCGGCGGCCCCCGCCCCGGAGGCCGGGAAGAGCTCGAGCGCCGCCGAGTCCGGCCCCGGCCGGGCCGAGGCGCGCAGCCTCGACCGGAGCCGCCCCGGCCTCGGGACGGAGTTCGGCGAGCGGCACGAGTCGCACGTGGAGGAGGTCCCCTTCGAGCGGGCCTCGGGCCACCCCGCCGCGGTGCTGACGCTCCGGTACGACGACCGGCCCGGCCTGCTCGCCGCCGGCGTCGACCTCGACCGCTGGGGCCGCGGCCGCCGCGACGAGACCTGGCGGCGCGAGCAGGCGAGCCCCTTCCGCTCGAGCGGCTTTGCCGAGCCGCCGCCGGGGTGGGACGCGCGGTGACGGCCGGAGGCGTCGCGCCTCCCGTCGGAGGGGGCCAGTCCCAGCGAATCGTGAGGTCCGGTCCGCAGGCGCGCAGCCGCGTCTGCCCGCCACCCTCGCAGTCGACCGCGTAGAGCGTTCCGTCGCTTCCCGTGACGTTCGGCGCACCGAGCACCTCGGCCGGCCCCACCACCGGCACGCCTGCGCCCGACATTGAAAACTCATACCCTGCCATCGGACTTTCAATATAGACTGCGGGAGCATGGTCCGCCGCCCCTCGCTCCAGCAGGCCCTCCGCACCGCCCTCGGGCGCAGCCGGGTGGTGGCGCTCATCGGGCCGCGGCAGTGCGGCAAGACCACCTTGGCGAGGGCCCTCGTCCCGGCGCGCTCCCCCGGCTACTTCGATCTCGAGGATCCGCAGGCCGCGGCGCGCCTCGACCAGCCCATGACGGCGCTTGCGCCGCTCCGCGGTGTCGTCGTGATCGACGAGATCCAGCGCCGCCCCGACCTGTTCGAGGTCCTCCGGGTGCTCGCGGACCGGCGCCCGCTCCCGGCCCGCTTCCTCGTGCTCGGCAGCGCCTCGCCGGAACTCGTCCGCCGGGCCTCCGAGAGCCTGGCCGGACGGCTCGAGACCGTGACCATGGCCGGCTTCTCCCTGGCCGAGGTGGGCGGGGCGAAGCTGGGGCGGCTCTGGCTCCGCGGAGGATTCCCGCCATCCTTCCTCGCCCGCTCCCAGCCGGACAGCGTCGCGTGGCGGCGGGAGTTCATCCGGACGTTCCTGGAGCGCGACCTGCCGCTCTCCGGCGTCCGCGTCCCCGCGACGACCATGCACCGCTTCTGGACCATGCTCGCCCACTGGCATGGCGGCGTCTGGAACGGGAGCGAGCTGGCGCGCGCCTTCGGCGTGTCAGAGCCCTCGGTGCGGCGCTACCTCGATCTCCTCTCGGGGCTCTTCATGGTGCGGCAGGTCCAGCCGTGGCACGAGAACCTCTCGAAGCGCCAGGTGAAGGCCCCCAAGGTCTACGTCCGCGACAGCGGCCTCCTGCACCAGCTCCTCGGCATCCGGGACGAGCGAGACCTGCTCGCTCATCCCAAGGTCGGCGCGTCCTGGGAGGGTTTCGCGATGGAGGAGGCCATCCGGGCCGCCGCGCCGGACGAGGCGTACTTCTGGGCGACGCACGCGGGCGCCGAGCTCGACCTCCTCCTCTTCAAGGACGGGCGACGGATCGGCGTCGAGGCGAAACGCGTGGACGCGCCGGTGATGACGCGGTCGATGCGCGTGGCCCTCGCGGACCTCCGGCTCGACCGGCTCGTCGTGCTGCATCCCGGCGATCGGCGCTTCTCCCTCGGCCCGCTGGCCGAGGCGGTTCCCCTCCGGGCGCTGGCGACGGAGGGGGGCGCGGCCCTCCTGCCGGGAAAGCGCCGCCGATGAGACGGAGGCTCCGGATCCGGGCCCATCCGGCCCGAACCGGGCGAGCGCCGTCTACGCCGCCGGGAGCCCGGTGAGCCGCTCGCTCGCCTCCCACAGCCGCCGCTGCGCCTCGCGGTCGAGGCTCGCCGGCGACGAGGCCGTCTCCCGCGACTTCGCGAAGTACCGCCCGGTCACGCGCTCGAGCTCGGGGGCCGCGGCGACGTGGAGGGTGGTGGCGGCTCCCCGCCGGACGTCGAGCAGGAAGGGCGAGAGCAGGCGGACGGCCACCCGCAGCCACCCCGGGTCGTTCCGGCCGAAGCCGGTGGCGACCACGCCGGGATGCAGGGCGTTGGCCGTCACGCCGCTCCCCTCGAGCCGGCGCGCCAGCTCGTAGGTGAAGAGCAGGTTCGCGAGCTTCGACCGCGCGTAGGCCTTCCAGCCCGAGTAGCCGCGCTCGCCCATCAGGTCGTCGAAGTCGAGGGTGGCGCCCCGGTGCGCCTCGGAGGCCACGTTCACCACCCGGGCCCCTCCGCTCGCCCGGAGCTTGGGCAGGAGCAGGCCCGTGAGCAGGAAGGGCGCGAGGTGGTTCACCGCGAAGGTCATCTCGTGGCCGTCGGCCGTGCGCTTGCGCTCCATGTGGATGGCGCCGGCGTTGTTCACGAGGACGTCCAGCCTGGGGAGCGTCCTCGACGCCTCCTCGGCGAGGCGGCGGACGTCGGCGAGGGACCCGAAGTCGGCGCGGAACAGGACCGGGGCGGCTCCGTTCCCGGCCCGTTTCACCTCCGCCAGGGTTGCCTCGCCCCGGGCCTCGTCCCTCGCCACGATGGCGACGGTCGCACCGCGCCGCGCCAGCTCCAGGGCCGTCTCCCGGCCGATCCCGCCCGTCGCCCCCGTGACGAGGCACACCTTGCCGTCCATTTGGCCAGACATCCCGCGCACCTCCTGCACCTTGGGGCCCGGGGGAGTCTAACGGCCCCCGCCCCCTCCGCCACCCCCGCGCATCCCGGGCGCCGAAGCCTTAGAATGGAGGTCCATGACGGAGCGGTCCCGTCCCGGGGGCGACACGGCCGTCGCAGCCCCCAAGACCAAGGCCGAGAAGGAGACCAGGCGTCCGCCGCTGTACCGGGTGCTCCTGCACAACGACGACTTCACCACCCAGGAGTTCGTGGACTGGGTGCTCATCACGGTGTTCAACCACGATCCGGAGAGCGCGCACCGAATCATGCTCCACGTCCACATGCACGGAGTCGGCGTGGCCGGTATCTTTCCCTACGAGGTGGCGGAGACCAAGGCCCAGAAGACGATGGCGCTCGCGCGCGAGGCGGAGTACCCCCTGCTCGTGACGGTCGAGCCCGTGGAGTAGCGGATGGTGACGGTGTCGAAGGAGCTGCAGCAGACCCTCCAGAACGCGGTGGCCGAGGCCCGCCGCCGGCGGCACGAGTACGTGACGCTGGAGCACCTCCTGCACGCGATGCTGAAGGACAAGGTCGCCTCCGAGGTGCTGGTGGCCTGCGGCGCCGATCTGGAGAAGCTCGACAAGGACCTGGTCGACTACCTCGACCGGACCCTGGAGGCCTCCTCCACCGGCCAGGACCCGGAGCAGACCGCCGCCTTCCAGCGGGTGCTCCAGCGCGCCGCCTGGCACGTCCAGGGGAGCGGGCGGACCGAGCTGAACGCCGGGGACGTGCTCGTGGCCATCACCCGCGAGCGCGGCTCGCACGCCGTCTACCTGCTGGAGAAGCAGGGCGTCCGGCGCATCGACATCCTCCAGTAC
>DATIUR010000009.1:0-8688 GCA_035466675.1 Anaeromyxobacteraceae bacterium
GGCCGGGCGGGGAGGCGGGGGGGCCCCGGACCGGCGCGCCCGCACGAAGCCGGCCGCCGCCGCGAGGCAGGCCCGCGCGTCGGCCGCCTTGGGATCGGGGGCGCGCGGCAGGAAGGCCTCCAGCCGGGCCCGGGCCCGCGCGCCGAGCCGGGAGCCGTCGAGGACGGCCGGCCAGGTCCGCTCCTGCCAGAAGACGCGCTCCGCCGCGGCCACCACCGCCCGCGCCTCGGCGCCGGTGATCCGGCGCTCGCGCCGCGCCGCCCGGGCCGCGGCCCGCACGGCCACGAGCGGCACGGTGAAGGGCCGGTGGCCGTGCTCCGGGCCGGCGTGCAGGAGGGCGACCTCGGAGTCGTCGGAGAGATCGCCGTCGCGGTAGGCGCGGAAGATCCCGCCCACGCCCACCATCCCGAAGGCGGCCAGCTCGACGGCGCGCAGCGCGCCCATGCTGGCGCCGCCGAAGACCGCGATCCCCGCGTCGAGGGCGGCCAGGATCTCCCGGTGCCACACCGAGGGGACGAGCTCGAAGACGCCGTCCAGGAGGGCGATGGCGAGGGGCCGGAGCGGCAGCACGGCGAACAGGTCGCCGGCGCGCGCCGGCGGGAGGACGCGGCACGGCGCGATCCGCACGGCCTCGGCCGCGGGGAGCGAGGGGCCGACGAAGACGAGGAGGTCGTCGGGGCGGGATCGGGTCAGAGGAGCTCCGAGAGGCGGAGGCCGGGGACGACCGCCCGGACCACGTGCACGCCGGGCGGGCCGTCGAGCCGGACCGCCGCGGGGGCGAACCCGGCCCGCCGCAGGCGCGCCAGGACCGCGCGGACCCCGGCGGCCGCCGTCCGGGCGGCGAGGTGGGGAAGGGCCGAGGCGCGTCGCGAAGGGCGCGCCCGCGCGCACCAGCGGGCCAGGGGGGCGGCGGCGTGCCGGTCGCCGTGGGCCACGTCCTCGCGGGCCCCGTGGATCTCGGTGAGCCGCGACTGCGCCGCCTCGAGCAGCGCCGCCAGGAGCGCGGCGTCGCGCGAGAGCCGGCAGGCATAGCCGGCCGCCAGCGGGACCGGGCCGCCGTCCGGATCGACCACCAGGGCGGCGGCGCAGGGGAGCCCCGCCTCCCACCCGGACCGCGGGCGGCGCGCGCCTCGGCCCGCCCGGCTGCGGGCGGGGAAGGAGAGGTCGAGCAGGTGGACGCGCAGCCCCCTCGCCGCGATCCGCTCCGCCCAGCGGGCGGTGCGGGGCGCGGCCGCCGCGAGGGAGCCGGGGTCGAGGAGCCGCCGGGCGACCTCGCGTTCGGTGACCCCCTCCGGGAGCGCGCGCGCCACGCGGTCCCGCTCGACCGCCTCGAGGAGGGCGTGGAGCAGCGCCGCCGAGGGCTCCGGGTGCGCCCCGGTGCCGTTCGACGTCCAGCGGACGAGCGCGGGGCCGAGCCAGGCCGAGCCGGCGGGAGGGCACCAGACGGCGTGGGCCGGCACGAGCATCCGCTCGCCGCCGGCGAGGTCCCGCGCCGCCGCCCAGGCGATCCGGATCTCCTCCGACCCCGCCGCGTCGGGATCGAGGCTGGCGGGGGTCACGAGCCGGACCGACCGCGAGAGCTCCGCCGCCGAGCCGAAGGCCGCCGGCTGCGGGCGCTCGGCCGCCCACAGCTCCGCCGCCTCGAGCAGCGCTCCCGCCGCCGCGCGCGCGAAGGTCTCTCCCTTGCCGTTCGAGACCTGCAGCACGTGGCCGGCCGGCCGGATGGCCGCCGCCACCGGGACGCCGCTCCGGTCGAGCCCGGTCAGCCGCGCCAGGCGCGTGACGCCGATGGCGGCCGCCAGCGCCTCCCAGCGACGGTCCCGAAGGGGTGCGAGACCGGGAACCATCGCACGCGTTATATCCCGCCGCGCCCCGCGCCGGGGCAACCGCCACCGGAGATCCCATGCCCACGAGCCCGGTCGACCTGGCCCTCGCCCACTACGAGAAGAACGCCGCCGCCTACCTCGACGAGCTGAAGCGGCTGGTCCGGATCCCCTCCGTCTCCTTCGCCGGCTTCGACGCCTCCCCGCTGGAGCGGAGCGCCGAGGCGGTGAGGGACCTCCTCGCGCGCACCGGTTTCGAGAAGGCGGAGGTGCTGCGCGTCGAGGGGACGCACCCCTACGTGTTCGGCGAGCGTGTCGAGGAGCCCGGGGCCCCCACCCTGCTTCTCTACGCCCACCACGACGTGCAGCCGGCGGGCGAGGAGGGCGCCTGGCATTCGCCGCCCTTCGAGCCGACCGAGCGGGACGGCCGCCTCTTCGGCCGCGGCGCCGCCGACGACAAGGCGGGGATCCTGGTCCACGCCGCGGCGGTGGACTCCTGGCGCAGGGGGGCCGGCCGGCTCCCCCTCAACGTGAAGATCGTGGTGGAGGGGGAGGAGGAGATCGGCTCCGATCACCTGCCCGCCTTCCTCGAGAAGTACCGGTCCCGGCTCGCCGCGGACGCCATGGTGCTCACCGACACCGGCAACGTCGACACCGGGGTGCCGTCGGTCACCATCGCCCTGCGGGGCATCGTGGTGGTCGAGGTGGAGGTGCGCGCGCTCGAGCAGAGCGTGCACTCCGGGATGTGGGGCGGGCCGGTCCCGGACCCGGCCATGGCCCTCTCGAAGATGCTCGCCTCCCTGGCGGACGCCGACGGGAGGATCGCCATCCCGGGCATCTACGACCGGGTCCGCCCCCTGTCGCCCGAGCAGCGCGAGGCCATCGCGCAGTTGCCCATCACGCCCGACGAGTTCCGCCGGCAGGCCCGGATGCGTCCAGGGGTGGAGCTGCTGGGCGGCCGCCACCCGCTCGAGGTGAACTGGTGGCAGCCGGCGCTGGCGGTGAACGCCATCCAGGCCTCGAGCCGCAGGGATGCGCGGAACATCATCGTGGACGCCGCCTGGGCGCGGGTCGGGCTGCGGCTCGTGCCCGACATGGACCCCGCGGACGCGTCGGAGCGGCTGGTGGCCGCCCTGCGGCGGGCCGCGCCCTGGGGCGTGGAGGTCTCCGTGAAGGTCGATACGGCCGGCGCCCCCTGGATCACCGACGTCTCCCACCCCGCCTTCGGCGCGGCCTTCCGGTCGCTCGAGAAGGGGTTCGGCCGGCCCGCGCTGGCCATCGGCTGCGGCGGATCGATCGGTTTCGTGGAGCCCTTCTCCCGGGCGCTCGGCGGCGTCCCGGCGCTCCTGGTCGGCGTCGAGGATCCCCTCTCCAACGCCCACTCCGAGAACGAGAGCCTGTCGCTCTCCGACTTCGGCAGCGCCATCCGGAGCGCCATCCACCTCTACGCGGAGCTGGCCGCCTCGCTCAGGCGCTGAGCCGGCCGGCCGCGCCGATCCGCCGCCCCACCACCTCGAGGAGCTCGGCCGTGGTGAAGGGCTTGTGGAGCAGTTCCACCCCGGGGGCGAGGACGCCCTGGGGGCCGAGGATGTCGTCGGTGTATCCGGAGAGGTAGAGGACCGGCATGGACGGGTGCCCCGCCGCCAGCCGCTCGGCCAGCTGGCGCCCGTTCATGCCCGGCATCACCACGTCGGTGAGGAGGAGATCGATCGGGTCGAGGTGGGAGTCGGCCAGGTCGATCGCCTCCCGGCCGCTGGCGGCCGAGAGCGCCCGGTACCCGGCCCCGGAGAGCGCGCGCGTGAGGATGGCGCGAAGCGGCCC
Organism: Anaeromyxobacteraceae bacterium; assembly: GCA_035466675.1. Taxonomy (GTDB): domain Bacteria; phylum Myxococcota; class Myxococcia; order Myxococcales; family Anaeromyxobacteraceae; genus Anaeromyxobacter. The sequence continues at coordinate 3,645 of DATIUR010000009.1, forward strand.
GTCGTCCTCCACCACCAGGATGGTCGCGCCGGGGGAGCCGGCGGGGACCGCCCGGAGCGGCGGGGGCGTGGCGCGGACGGGAACCGCCTCTTCGTCCGCCTCCGGCAGGTAGATGCGGAAGGTGGTGCCGCTGCCCGGCGCGCTGTCGAGGGCGATGTGGCCGGAGACGCGGCGGACGATGCCGTACACGGTGGCGAGGCCGAGGCCGGTGCCCTGCCCCTGCGGCTTGGTGGAGAAGAACGGCTCGAAGGCGTGGCGCCGCACGTCCTCGTCCATGCCCGAGCCGGTGTCGGCCACCTCCAGCACCACCCAGCGGCCCGGGGGGACGGTGGCGCCGCCGTCGACGAGCGAGCCGGCCAGCTGGCGGCGGGAGACCTCGATGGCGAGCCGGCCCCCCGAGGGCATCGCGTCGCGGGCGTTCACCGCGAGGTTGAGCAGCACCTGCTCCATCTGCCCGGGATCGACCCGGACGCGCCAGGGCGACGAGGCGCCGGCCAGGGCCAGGCCGACGTCCTCCCCGATGAGGCGGCGGAGCATCTTCTCGGTCCCCGCCACGAGGTCGCCGAGCCGGAGCACCCTCGGGGCGATGGGCTGGCGGCGGCTGAAGGCGAGGAGCTGCCGGGTCAGGTCCGCCGCGCCCCGGCCGGCCCGCATGATGTCCTCCGCGGAGGTGCGGCGGGGGTCGCCCGGCGGGAGCGACTCCCCCAGGGACTGGGCGCAGCTCAGGATCACGGTCAGCAGGTTGCTGAAGTCGTGTGCCACGCCCCCGGCCAGGCGGCCCACCGCCTCCATCTTCTGGGCCTGGAGGAACTGCTCCTGGGTCCGCCGCAGCGCCTCCTCGGCGTGCGCTCGCTCGGTGAGGTCGCGCAGGAAGGCGAAGGCGTACTCCTCGCCCTCGAAGACCAGGTGCTGGACGTGGATCTCCACCGGGAAGGTGGTGCCGTCCAGCCGGCGCCGGTGGGTCTGGAGGCGGATCGAGCCGGCCTCCCGGATCCGGGCCCAGGTGTCGGCCCACTGCTCCTCCGGGTGGTCGAGGTCCCACTCGAAGAGGCGGGTGCGCAGGAGCTCGGTGCGGGTCGCCCGGTGCGCCCGGCCGGCCGCCTCGTTCGCGTACGCGAGCGTGCCGTCCGGGCGGACCAGGACCACGGGGAAGCTCGCGCCGGCGAGCCCCCGCTCCATCAGGCGGAGCTGCCGCTCCATCGCGCCGACCGGGGCGGTGATGCGCCGGGAGATCGCGATGGCCAGGGCCAGGACCAGGGCCACGACGAGGGTGAGCACCACGGCGTCGCGCCACAGGCCGGCGTGGGTCTCGGCGTGGACCGGCTCGGACGGGAGCGCCACCAGCACGCGCCAGGAGGTCCCGGGCACGTCCGCCGAGGCCAGGAAGAGGCCGGGGGCGTCCTCCTCGAGGCCGGAGCGGCGCCCGCCCGGCACCGCCCGCAGGGCGGGCTCGGGGTGGACCATCCCGAGCCAGGCCCTCGCCCGGCCGGTGCCCCCCACCACCTTCCCGAACCGGTCGAGGACCGCCATCTCCGCGCCGGAGGGAAGGTCGAACCCCTCCAGGAAATCGGCCAGCGGGGGGAGCTCGAGCTCGATGCGCAGGGAGCCCGTGCCGCTCGTCACGCTGCCGCGGACGGGCGCGTCCACCGCGGCGACGGCGCGGCCCAGCACCGGGCTCTCCAGCACGTCGGTGACGCCGGTCCCGTCCCAGGAGGCGGGACGGCCGGGCTCCCCTCGCTCGAGGAGCCGGCCCGAGCCGGGGTGGACCGGCCGCGCCGAGCACACCAGCCCCCCGCCGGCGTCGAAGGTCGCGACGTTCGCGACGGTGGGATCGGCCTCGAGCACCGCCGCGAGCATCGGATCGCACCGGAGCGAGTCGAGCGCCTGGACCAGCGGCCGCGCCGCCAGCGCGTCGGCCCGGGCGCGCCTGCGGTCCAGCTGCTGCTGGAGTGTGCGCGCCACGGCCCGGGCCACCGCCAGCCCGCCCGCGCGCGCCGCGGCGTGGGCCGCCGCGTCCACCCGGACCAGGTCGTAGGCGTGCAGGGCGGCGAGAGGGAGTCCCACCGCCAGGGCAAGGCCCAGGAGCTGCGTTCGAATCGAGAGGGAGCGCACGCCGCGCCTCCGAGGGTTCCCGCCATTGAAGCACGGACGGCCACGGCCAGTGCAATTTCCAGGTGGGTCGGCGGCCCGCGCACCTCGCCCCACCCCCCCGCGCGCCGCCCGGCCCGCGCGACGCGCCGCGGCGCAACGAGGGGCGACCCGTTATGATGCCGCCGCGGGCGGAACGGGGAGGAGGAACGCGGATGGTCCCACCGAGGAAGGCCAGCGGCGGCGGCTCCGCCGAGGCGCGGGCCCTGGAGCGCGCCCGCGACCTGCCGAACTCCCGCACCGCGACCGACCCGGACTCGCTCCGGAGGGCCTTCGCCGACCATCTCCAGTACTCTCAGGGGACCGACGAGCACACCGCGACGCGGCTCGACCGGTACTTCGCGGTCGCCTACACCGTCCGCGATCGCATGATGCGGCGCTGGATCCAGACGCAGCAGGCCTACTACAAGCGGGACGCGAAGCGGGTCTACTTCCTCTCGCTCGAGTTCCTGATGGGGCGGGCGCTCGAGAACAACCTCGTGAACCTCGGCCTGCACGGCGCCATGAAGGGCACGCTGGCCGAGCTGGGGATCGACCTCGCCGACCTGCTCGCCCAGGAGCCGGACGCCGGGCTGGGAAACGGGGGCCTGGGCCGGCTGGCCGCCTGCTTCCTCGACTCGCTCGCCACCCTCCAGTACCCGGCCACCGGGTACGGCATCCGGTACGAGTTCGGCATCTTCGACCAGCAGATCGCGAACGGCTACCAGGTGGAGCGGCCCGAGGAGTGGCTCAAGTTCGGCAACCCCTGGGAGATCCCGCGCCCCGAGTACACCGTGCCGGTCTCGTTCTACGGGCGCACGGAGCACGGGAGGGACGAGCAGGGGCGTCACGTGGTGCGCTGGGTGGACGCGCGCCACGTCCTGGGCATGCCCTACGACGTGCCCATCGCCGGGTACCGGAACGACACGGTGAACACGCTCCGGCTCTGGCGGGCCCGCGCCTGGGAGGAGCTCGACCTGGCGGACTTCAACGCGGGCGACTACCTGGCCGCCGTCTCGGAGAAGCACCTGTCCGAGAACATCTCCAAGGTGCTCTACCCGAACGACGTCACGGTGATGGGCAAGGAGCTGCGCCTCCAGCAGCAGTACTTCTTCGTGGCCTGCTCCATCCACGACATCGTGGCGCGCCACCTCAAGACCCACGACGGCTTCCGGAGCTTCCCGGACAAGGTGGCCATCCAGCTCAACGACACGCACCCGTCCATCGCGGTGGCCGAGCTGATGCGCGTCCTGGTGGACGAGCACGGGCTCGACTGGGACGAGGCCTGGGAGATCTGCCGGGCGACGTTCGGCTACACGAACCACACCCTCATGCCGGAGGCGCTGGAGAGGTGGTCGGTGGACCTGTTCGGCCGGGTCCTTCCGCGGCACCTCGAGATCGTGCTCGAGGTGAACCGGCGCTTCCTGGAGGGCATCCGGGCCGGCGGCGGCGCGGACGAGGCGGCGCTCTCCCGCATGTCGGTGATCGAGGAGGGGGCCACCAGGTACGTCCGGATGGCGAACCTGGCCGTGATCGGCTCGCACAGCGTGAACGGCGTGGCCGCTCTTCACACCGAGCTGCTCGAGAAGCACCTCTTCCCCGACTTCCACCGGCTCTGGCCCGGGAAGTTCAACAGCAAGACGAACGGGGTCACGCCCCGGCGCTGGCTCCTCCTCGCCAACCCGGAGCTGGCGAGCGCCCTCTCGGAGGTGTGCGGCCCGGAGTGGGTGACCGAGCCGGAGCGGCTGCACCGGCTCGAGCCGCTCGCCGAGGACGCCGGCTTCCGCAGGCTCTTCCGCGGCATGCAGCGGGAGAACAAGGCGCGGCTGGCCGAGATCGTGAAGGCGGAGAACGGCATCGCGCTCGACCTGGACGCGGTCTTCGACGTCCAGGTGAAGCGCATCCACGAGTACAAGCGCCAGCTCCTCGCCGCCCTGCGGGTGGCGAGCGAGTACCTCCGCCTCAAGACGGATTCGTCCTACGACCCGCTCCCGCGCGTCCACCTGTTCGGCGGAAAGGCCGCACCGGGGTACGCGATGGCGAAGTGGATCGTCAAGCTGGTGAACTCGATCGGCGAGGTGGTGAACCACGATCCCGCCGTCCGCGGGCGGCTGGCGGTCGTCTTCGTCCGGAACTACCGCGTCTCGATGGCCGAGCGCATCTTCCCGGCCGCGGACGTCTCCGAGCAGATCTCCACCGCCGGCAAGGAGGCGTCCGGGACCGGCAACATGAAGTTCGCCATGAACGGGGCCCTCACGGTCGGCACGCTCGACGGGGCCAACGTGGAGATCCGCGACGCGGTCGGGCCGGAGAACTTCTTCCTCTTCGGCCTCACCGTGGACCAGGTGACGGCCTGGCGGGAGCGCGGCTACGACCCGCGCGAGATCTACCGCGCGGACCGCCGGGTGAAGGAGGTGCTCGACGCGCTCGCCGGAGAGACCTTCTCCCCCGGCGAGCCCGGGCTCTTCCGCCCCGTCCTCGACTCCCTCCTCGAGGGCGGCGATCCGTACATGGTGCTGGCCGACTTCGCCTCGTACTGCGCCGTCCAGGACGAGGTCTCGCGGGTGTGGCGGGACCGCGAGCGCTGGACGCGGATGGCGATCCTGAACGTGGCCAGGGCCGGGAAGTTCTCGTCGGACCGGACCATCCGCGAGTACGCCGAGCAGATATGGAAGGTCCAGCCGGTGCCGCCGGGCTGATCGCGCCGTCACCCGGCCGCGCCGCCTCGCCGGCCCGCGGCGGCCCCCGCGTGCAGGGAGGTCTCGAGCTCCCGCAGCTGGAGCCCTCGGTGGATCTCCTGGCGGGAGAGCGTGCCCACCAGCACCCCGCCCGCCCTCGGCCACCGCCAGCTGCCGCGCGCCCTCCCGGACAAGGCGGCGAAGGCGATCCCGGGGTGGCTGGCCGGGTCGAGGGCGGC
>DATIUR010000010.1:0-14467 GCA_035466675.1 Anaeromyxobacteraceae bacterium
GAGGCGTCCGGGCTAGGCATCGGCCCTCCCCGCGCGCGCGCCGGCCCGGGGCGTCGCCCTGCGCAGGAGCGCCCCGAGGTCGAGCACCGTGAAGAGCCGCTCCCCCTCGCGCCCGATCCCGGCCAGGAACTCGGCGCGCTGCCCGGAGATCCCCTGCGGGCACGGCTCGATGGACCCCGGCCGGAGCCGCACCACGCTCGCGACGCGGTCCACGTGCAGCCCGCACGGCCCGTCGCCCGCATCGACGATGACGACCTTCCCCTCCCCCTCGGCGGGCCACCGGTGCGGCAGCCCGAGGCGGCGGCGGGGATCGATCACCGCCACCACCTCGCCGCGGACGGTGACGACGCCGAGCACGGCCGCCGGCGCCCTGGGGACCTCGGTGATGGGGGGCGCCTGGATCACCTCCCGCACCGCGCCGATCGAGATCCCGTACTTCTCGCCCGACAGGCGGAAGGTGAGGTACTCCTCGACGTCGTCCGCCGGCCGGCGCGCCGCGACGGCGGACGCCTCCGGGGCGCCCAGCCCCTCCACGGGCGGCCCCTCCTCGTCCGGGGAGTGGAAGAACTCGTCGAGAGGATCGGCCGGCGTGGCCCGGCGCTGCCGGAGGGCCTCGCGCCGGCGGTGGCCGGGCGGATCGGCCGGTTCCTCGGGGAGCGGGGCCGGCGGGGCCGAGGCCTGGTCCGGTCGCCAGGTCCGGAACGGGCCCGTCTGGGCCCCCTGCAGCGTCGCGGCGAGGTCGCCCTCGAGCACGTCGGCGCGCGTGAGGACGGGCTCGGGAGCGTCCGGCGAGGCGGCGTCGGAAGGGGGGGCATCCGCCGGGGCCGCCGCCGGAGAGGCCCCGGACGGCGGGGCCGGCGCGTCCTCGGGGCCGGCCGGCCCGGCGCCCGCCTCGCTCCCGGCCGCGGCCCGCGCTTCCGCGCGCTCCTTCGCCTTCCTGCGGATCTCCAGGAAGTCCATCGTTCCCGGCGAGTCTACCGCGGCCGGGGGGCCATTCCCAGGTAGGCCTCCAGGTCCGCCGCCGCGCTCTCGACGATGGCGGCGTCGATGCGCCCCGCGTCGCGCGCGAACCCCTCCAGGAGCGCGCTGGCGGCGAGCTGGTTGATCCGCCGCGGCAGCCCCGCCGACAGGCGGTGCAGGGCGGCCACGGCGTCGGGCGCGAAGAGCGGCTCCTTCCGCCCGGCCACGGCCAGGCGGTGGGAGAGGTAGAGGCCGGTCTCCTCCTCGCCGAGCGGACCGAGATGGTAGGCGACCCCGATCCGCTGGGCGAAGGCCTCTCCGCCCTTCTCCCGGATCCGGTCGCGCAGCTCCGGCTGGCCGAGCAGGAGCAGCCCCACGAACGGGCGGTCGTCCGCGGCCAGGTTGGTGAGGAGCCGCAGCTCGTCGAAGGCGGGGCGGCCCGCCAGCAGCTGCGCCTCGTCGATCACCACCACCGGGAAGCGGCCCTCGGCGTCGAGCCGGGCGAGGTGCTCGGCCAGGGCGGACCAGACCTCGGCCTTGCGCCTCGCCCTGGCCACGCCGAACCCCTCGGCGATGGCGCCGAGCAGCTGGGCCGCCGGCAGGGCCGGGTTCACGACGAAGCTGAACCGGCAGCGGTCCGCGAACTCGTCCACCAGGGCGCGCGAGAGGGTGGTCTTGCCCGCTCCCACCTCGCCGGTGAGCACCGCCGGCTCCCGCTCCTCCACCGCGTGGGCCAGGCGGGCCAGGGCCTCGGCGTGCTGGCGGGACCGGTAGAGGAAGGCCGGGTCGGGCGTCTTGGAGAACGGCCTCCGGGCGAGCCCGTAGTGCGCGAGGTACATGGCGCTACCCGGCCACCTCGCGGAGGCCCTCGCCCCGCAGCACGTCCTCGAGGATGGCGCCCACGTCGAGGACCAGCACGGTCCGGCGGCTGCCCAGGTCGGTGGCGCCGGCGATCCCGCGCACCGAGGCGAGCGCGCTCCCGAGCGGCTTCACCACCACGTCCTGCTGCCCGAGCAGCTCGTCCACCGCGATGCCGAGCCGCTCCTGGGCGAGTCCCACCACCACCACGAAGAAGGCCGGCGGCGCGCGGGCGCCGGAGAGGGAGAAGAACCGCCCGAGCCGGACCAGGGGGAGCGTCGAGCCCCGCAGCGACACGACCTCGCGGGTGGAGACCGTCTTCACGTCCGAGGCCCGGACCTCGACGATCTCCAGCACGCTGGCGAGCGGGACGGCGTAGACGCGCCCCGCCACCGAGACCACCAGCGCGCGGACGATGGCGAGCGTGACGGGCAGGGTGATCTCGAAGCGGGTGCCCTTCCCCCGCTCGCTCTGCAGGTCGATGATCCCGGAGAGGTTGGCGATGTTGTTCTTCACCACGTCCAGGCCCACCCCGCGGCCGGACAGCGAGGTGACCTCGCGGGCGGTGGAGAAGCCCGGCAGGAAGACCAGGTTCAGGGTGTCCCGGCGAGACAGGTCCCGGACCGACTCGGCCGTGGCGAGCCCGCGCGCCAGGGCGACGTCGCGGATGCGCTCCTCGTCGATCCCCGCGCCGTCGTCCTCCACGGCGATGACCACCCGGCTCCCGCGCTGCACCGCCGACAGGCTCACGCGACCGGTCCGGGGCTTCCCCAGGCGCTCCCGCGCCGCCGGGGGCTCGATGGCGTGGTCGATGGCGTTCCGGAGGATGTGCATGAGCGGATCGGACAGCTCCTCCACGATGAGCTTGTCGAGCTGGACCTCGCCGCCCGAGACCTCGAGCTCGATCTCCTTCCCCGCCTCGCGGGCGGTCTTGCGGACCATCCGCGAGAGCTTCTCGAACACCTGGTCGAGCGGGACCATCCGCACCTCGAGCACGCCCTCCTGCAGCTCCGCCAGGCGTCGCTCCAGGGCCCGGCCCGCCCGCTGCAGCTCGGCGGTCAGCGCGGGATCGCCCCCCTCCGCCTTGAGGCGCTCGCCCACCTGCAGCAGGCTCGACTTCACCAGCACCAGCTCTCCCACCACCACCATGAGCCGGTCGAGCTTGCGGATGTCGACGCGCACCGACTGCGAGGCCGATCGGAGGGAGGGAGGCTCGGGCTCGGGGCGCGGCTCCGGTGCGGCGGGGGCGGAAGGAGCGGCGGGGGCGGACGCCGGCCCGGCCGCGGCGGGCCCCGGCGGCGCCCCCGCCCGGTGCGGGATCGCCTCGACGGCGGCCCCCCGCCCCGCCGCGCGCTCCAGGTCGCCCCGGTCCTCGGCGGACGCGAACAGGAGGTCGAAGGCGATGGCGGAGGGGTCCTGCACCTCGCGCGATGGCAGCGTCGAGACGAGCTCGCCCGACCGCTTGAGTCGAGCCGTGACGTCGGCGAGATCGGTGTCGAAGGTGTCGAGCGGGAAGGCCATCCGGATCCGGTAGACGGCCGACCCGCGCGTGACGCAGGCGCGAAGGCGGTGCTCCTCGTACTCGGTGAGCACGGCGCGGACCTCGGGGCCGAGGTCGAGCGCGTCGAGCGGATCGGCCGCCGGCGCCGCGCCGCGGCCCGCCCCGGCGCCCTCGACGGCGCGCAGCCGATCGGCCAGGCGCGTGGCGGCCTCGGTGGTGGCCGCCGTGGCCCCCGAGGTCTCCTCGACCACGATGGCCGAGCAGATCTCCGGCGCCTCCAGCAGGAGGTCGAGCGCGTCCCGGTCGAGCGGGCGCCGGCCCATCCGCACGTCGTCGAGCAGGTCCTCCAGGGCGTGGGCCAGCCGGGCCAGCCGCTCCACGCCGGACATCGACGAGAGCCCCTTGAGCGAATGGGCCGCGCGGAAGACCGGGTTCAGGACCGCGGGATCGGGGTCGGAGGCGCCGGCCTCCGCCAGGCGCATGAGACCCCTGCCGAGGGCGTCGATGGCCTCCTGCGCCTCGGAAGCGAAGTCGGCGAGCTTCTGGGAGCGGTCCGACACGCCGTGCCGCTCATCGTACCATGGCGCCCGCGGGGGCGGCCGGCCGCGCCGCCCGCCCGGAGGGCTCGGCCCGGGCGGAGGCGGCCACCACCTCCACCTCGGCGGAGGCCGAGGCGCGCGCCTCGAGCAGGTCGTGGTGCAGGGTCCGGGCGTCGCCGAGCAGCACCTGGCGTCCGACCGGGGCGGAGAGGCTCCCCTCGAGCCAGAGTCGGGCCGCGGCGGCCGCGTCGCCTCCCTCGATGGGCGGCAGCGAGGACGCGAAGGCCGCGCTCCCGGCGCGGCGGAGCGCCTGGCAGGCCTTCCGCACCGTCGCGAGGTACTCGGCCGGCGCCGCCGAGGCGGCCGGGAGCCCGAAGCAGAACACCCGGCCCGGGCGCAGGCGCCCCCCGGACGGGAGGAGCAGCGCCTCCCCGGGCGCCGCCTGGTACAGCCCGGAGCGCATGGCGCGGGAGAGCGCGCCGCACAGCCGCCAGTCGGCGTAGCCGGCCAGGCCCTGCAGCGGCCGCTCCGGCCCGACGAAGACCAGGAGGGCGTCCACGTCGAGCGCGTCGAGCGCCGGCAGGCCCAGATCCGCCACCTCGATGCGCAGGCTCATGCCAGACCCCCTCTCCGCTCCGGGGCGAGCCCGGCCGCCACCCGATCCAGGACGCCGTTCACGAACGCGCCGGTGCTCTCGCTCCCGAACTTCTTCCCCAGCTCGATGGCCTCGTTGATGACCACCTTGACCGGCACGTCGGTGTGCAGGAGCTCGTGCACGGCCAGGCGCAGCACGTTCCGGTCCACCTTGGCCATCCGGTCCAGGCGCCAGTGGGTGGACGCTCCCTCGATGGCGTCGTCCACGGCGCGCCGGTGGGCCGCCACGCCCCGGACCAGCGCCTCGGCCGTCTGGCGCACCTCCGCCTCCACCGGCTCGAAGCTGCGCCAGAAGCGGGACAGCGCCTCGTCGATGTCGTCCGCGGCGACGTCGATCTGGTAGAGGGCCTGCAGGGCCCGCTCCCGCGCCTTCGTCCGCCGGGACGTCACGTCTCACTCCGCGCGCCGCGGCGAGGGGAGCCTCGCCGCCTCGCGCAGGAGGTGGGCCTGCTCGACGGCTGCCTGGACCGCCTCGGCGCCCTTGTTCCCGGCCTTCATCCCGGCGCGCTCCAGGGCCTGCTCCATGGTGTCGCAGGTGAGGATCCCCATCGAGACCGCGCAGTCCGCCTCCAGGGAGACGTGGGCCACGCCCTTGGTGGCCTCGGCCGCCACGTACTCGAAGTGGGGCGTCCCGCCCCGGATCACCGCTCCCAGGGCCACCACCGCGTCGTACCGGCCGCTCTGGGCCAGGCGGCGCAGGACCGGGGCCAGCTCGAACGTGCCCGGGCACCGGAAGACGTCCAGGTCGGCCTCCTTCCCCCCGTGCCGCCGGAAGGCGTCCACCGCGCCCTGGAGGAGCTGCTCGGTGACGAGCGCGTTGAACCGGGAGACCACCACCCCCAGCTTCAGGCCGGTGGCGACGAGCGACCCCTCGTAGACGTTCATCCCTTCCTCCTTCTCGGGCTCGACCGCGCCGGGCGGGTCCGCCGCGCCGGGGCGTGCGCCGCGGCGGCGGGCTTCAGGCTGAGCAGGTGGCCGAGCTTGTCCCGCTTGCTCGCCAGGTAGGCGCGGTTGCGGCGGGTGGCCGGCATCTCGATGGGGACCCGCTCCACCACCGTCAGGCCGTACCCCTCGAGCCCGACGATCTTCTTGGGGTTGTTGGTGAGGAGCCGCATCTTGCGGACCCCCAGGTCGCGCAGGATCTGGGCCCCGATCCCGTAGTCCCGCAGGTCCGGCTTGAAGCCCAGCGCCACGTTCGCCTCGGCCGTGTCGAGCCCCTGGTCCTGCAGGTTGTAGGCCTTGAGCTTGTTGGCGAGGCCGATCCCGCGCCCCTCCTGGTCGAGGTACAGGAGGACGCCCTTCCCCGCGGCGTCGATCTGGCGGAGCGCGGCGTGGAGCTGGGGCCCGCAGTCGCACCGCTCGCTGCCGAACACGTCGCCCGTCAGGCACTTCGAGTGGACGCGCACCAGGACCGCCTCTCCCTCCCGCCAGCGCCCCTTGACCAGCGCCACGTGCTGGAACCGGTCCACGTCGTTCTCGTAGGCCACCGCGCGGAACTCGCCGTACTCGGTGGGCAGCGGCGCCTCCGCGGCGCGGTGCACCAGGGCGTCCTTCATCATCCGGTAGGCGATGAGGTCCGCCACCGAGACGAGGGGCAGGTCGAACTCGGCCGCGAGCTTCTCCAGCTCGGGCATCCTCGACATGGTCCCGTCGTCGTTCATCACCTCGCAGATGACGCCGGCCGGCTTCAGGCCCGCCAGGCGGGCCAGGTCCACCGAGCCCTCGGTCTGGCCGGCCCGCACCAGGACGCCGCCCTGGCGGGCGCGGAGCGGGAAGACGTGGCCGGGGCGGGCCAGGTCGTCCGGGCGGCAGTCGTCGCCGACCGCGGTGAGGATGGTGTGGGCCCGGTCCCTGGCGCTGATGCCGGTGGTCACGCCCTCCGCCGCCTCGATCGAGATGGTGAAGGCGGTGCCGTAGTTCGAGGTGTTCGCCCCCTCGTCCACCATCAGCGGCAGCCGCAGGGAGCGGACCTTCTCCTCGGTGAGCGAGAGGCAGATGAGCCCGCGCCCGTGCTTGGCCATGAAGTTCACGGCCTCGGGCGTGACCTTCTCGGCCGCCATGCACAGGTCGCCCTCGTTCTCGCGGTCCTCGTCGTCGGTGAGGATGACCATCTTCCCCGCGCGGAATCGCTCCACCGCGCGCTCCACCTTCTCCACCGCGTGCTGACCGTGATCCTTCACGCCGCCCCTCCCGGCCGGTAGCCCCAGCGCCCCAGTTCCTCCGGCCCGAGCGGGGCGAACTCGCGCAGCCGCGCCACGTGCCGCGCCACGACGTCGGCCTCGAGGTTGACCCGGGTCCCCGGCCCGGCCGCCCCGAGGGTGGTTCGCGCCAGGGTCTCCGGGATGAGCGCCACCTCGAACCGATCCCGCGAGACCGCGGCCACGGTGAGCGACACGCCCTCCACCGCGATCGACCCCTTCTCGGCCACCAGCGGGGCGATGGCGGGCGGCAGGGCGATGGCGAGGCGGGCCCCCTGCCCCTCGGCCGCCCGGGAGAGCACCTCGCCCACGGCGTCCACGTGCCCCTGGACGAGGTGGCCGCCCAGGCGGTCGCCCAGGGCCAGGGCGCGCTCCAGGTTCACGGTCGAGCCCGGGCGCCAGGACCCGACGGTGGTGCGGGCCACCGTCTCCGGCACGGCATCGAAGGAGACGAGCCCGTCGCCACGCTCCACCACGGTGAGGCAGACCCCCGAGCAGGCGACGCTCTCGCCCGGCGCGAGCGAGCCCACGTCGGTGGCGCGCGGGCGGAGCGTCAGCCGGACGCCCCCCTGCCGCGGGGTGACGCGCTCCACCACCCCCATGTCCGCCACCAGTCCCGTGAACATTCCGGCGGAATCCTAGCCGCGTCCGGCCCGTTTGGCCAACGCCGCGGGGACCGCGGTGACGAGCAGGTCCTCCCCGATCCGCTCCACCCGGACCCGGGCCAGCCGGAGCGCGTCGGCCATCCGCCGCACCCCGGGTCCGGCCACCCAGGAGAGCCCGTCGCCGCCCACCACCTTGGGCGCCACGAACAGCGCCACGCGGTCCACCAGGCCGGCGGCCAGGAAGCGGGCGTGCACCGACGCGCCGCCCTCCACGAGGAGGTGGGTCACGCCGCGCGCCGCGAGCTTGCGGAGGAGGTCCCGGAGGTCGACGCCCCCCGGGCCGCGGCGGCAGGCGAGCGTCTCCACGCCCGGGCCGAAGCGGCGCCGGCGCCTCGACGCGTGCGCGACGAGGGTCGTCGCGGCCGAGGCGGGGTGGAAGAGCCGCAGGCGCGCCGGCAGGGAGAGGTCGGTGTCGAGCACCACCCGCACCGGATCCCGTCCCCGCCCGCCGGGGAGGCGCGCGGTCAGCAGGGGATCGTCGGCGCGGGCGGTGCCCGATCCCACCAGCACGGCGTCCACCCGGTCGCGCAGCCGGTGGACCCAGGCCCGCGCCTCCGGGCCGGTCACCCAGCGCGAGTCCCCGGTCCGGGTGGCGATCTTCCCGTCCAGGGTGACGGCGGCCTTGAGGGTGACGTAGGGCCGCCCCGAGCGGATGAAGCGGAGCCAGTGCGCGTTGAGCGCCTCGCACTCGGCCGCCAGCACGCCGGTCTCCACCTCCACGCCGTGGCGGCGGAGGCGGCGGATCCCCTTGCCGTTCACGAGCGGGTTGGGGTCGCGCGCGCCCACCACCACCCGGGACACGCCGGCTTCGAGGATGGCCACGCTGCAGGGTGGGGTGCGCCCGTGGTGGTCGCACGGCTCGAGGGTGGTGTAGAGATCGGCGCCCCGGGCCCGCGCCCCGGCCGCCCGGAGGGCCACCACCTCGGCGTGCGGCGCGCCGGCCCGGGCGTGGAAGCCGCGCGCCACCACGCGCCCGTCCCGCACCAGCACCGCCCCCACCGAGGGGTTCGGGCTGGTGCGGCCCAGCCCCTTCGCGGCCTCGCGGAGCGCCAGCCGCATGAAGGCCTCGGCGGCGGTCGGGTCGCGCCTCATGTCCGCTCGGATCCCCCGCCCGCCGGGGGCGGCTTGCGGACCAGGCCCTCGAGCTCGCTCATGAACTCGTCCACGTCGCGGAAGGCCCGGTAGACCGAGGCGAAGCGCACGTAGGCCACCTCGTCGAGAGCCTTGAGCCGCTCCATGACCGCCTCCCCGACGGCGGTCGTCCGGATCTCGCGGTCGCCCGACTCCATCACCGTGCGCTCCACGCTCGACACGAGCGCCTCGATCTGCTCGGCCGACACCGGCCGCTTCTGGCAGGCGATCTGGACGCCCTCCGCGATCTTGCGCCGGTCGAAGGGCTCCCGGCGGCCGTCCTTCTTCACCACCGGGGGGATCACCTCCTCGATCCGCTCGTAGGTGGTGAAGCGCCGGCCGCAGCCCAGGCACTCCCGCCGCCGACGGGTCGCGAGCCCGTCCTGCGCCTCGCGCGAGTCGACCACCTTGTCCTCGACGTGTCCGCAGGTCGGGCAGCGCATCTCGGGGGACGAGGGGTCTCTCCCTACTGGCGGTCCTGGTACATGGGGAAGTGCGCGCACAGGTCCTTCACCTCGCCGCGGATCTTCGCGAGGACCTGCTCGTCTTCCGGCGCGTCGAGGACGCGGCCGATCAGCATCGACACGATCGTCATCTCGCGCGGCCCCATGCCGCGCGTGGTGAGCGCCGGGGTCCCGACGCGGATGCCGGAGGTGGTCATGGGCTTCTCCGGATCCCAGGGGATCATGTTCTTGTTCACCGTGATCCCGGCCCTGCCCAGGGCCTCCTCGGCCACCTTCCCGGTCAGCCTCTTCGGCCGGAGGTCGACCAGCATGAGATGGTTGTCCGTGCCGCCCGAGACGAGCCGGAGGCCGGCCCGCTTGAGCCCCTCCGCCAGGACCACCGCGTTCTCCACGATCCGCTTCTGGTAGTCCTTGAACGAAGGCTCGAGCGCCTCCTTCAGGGCCACCGCCTTCCCGGCGATGACGTGCTCGAGCGGCCCGCCCTGGATGCCCGGGAAGATCTGCGAGTTGAGCGTCTTCGCGTGCGCCTCGCGGCACAGGATCATGCCGCCGCGCGGGCCCCGGAGCGTCTTGTGCGTGGTGGTGGTGACGATGTCGGAGACCGGGACCGGGCTCGGGTGCAGGCCGGCCGCGACCAGGCCGGCGATGTGGGCCATGTCCACCACCAGGGCGGCCCCCACCTCCCGGGCGATGGCGGCGAACTCGTCGAAGCGAAGCGTGCGCGGGTAGGCGCTGGCTCCCACCACCAGGATCCGCGGCCGGTGCTCGCGGGCCAGGCGGGCCACCTCGTCCATGTCGACGGTCTCGTCCTCCTTCCGGAGGCCGTAGGGGACGATCTGGAAGAGCTTGCCCGAGAAGTTGACCGGGGATCCGTGGGTGAGGTGCCCGCCGAAGTTGAGGCTCATGGCGAGCAGCGTGTCGCCCGGCTTGGCCAGGGCGAAGTAGGCCGCCATGTTGGCCTGCGAGCCGGAGTGCGGCTGCACGTTGACGTGCTCGGCGCCGAACAGCTCCTTGGCCCGGTCGATGGCGAGCTGCTCCACCCGGTCCACCACCTCGCAGCCGCCGTAGTAGCGCTTGCCCGGGTAGCCCTCGGCGTACTTGTTCGTCAGGGTCGACCCGACCGCCTCGAGCACGGCGGGGGAGACGAAGTTCTCGCTGGCGATGAGCTCGAGCCCCTCGGCCTGGCGCCGGGTCTCCTCGCGGACGAGCCGGGCGACCTCGGGGTCGGCGTCGGCGAGACGCTTCGTGGACATCATGGGGGCACCCTCCTGGCGGCGTGGGAGCGGTTCATACCGCGGCCGGAAACCCTTGGCAACCGGCCGGGTTACCTCTCCATCTGCCCGATCTTGTCCACGCGTCTCTGGTGGCGTCCTCCCTCGAACGCCGCCGCGAGGAAGGCCTGCACGATCGCCGAGCCGAGCCCCAGGCCCACCACCCGCTCGCCCAGGCAGAGCACGTTCGCGTCGTTGTGCGCCCGGGCCATGCGCGCCTCGAACTCGGAGGAGCAGTTCGCCGCGCGGATGCCCCTCACCTTGTTCGCGGCGATGGACATGCCGATCCCGGTCCCGCACACGAGGATCCCGAAGCGGGCCCGGCCCTCCGCCACCGCCTCGGCCACCTGCCGCGCGTAGTCGGGGTAGTCCACGCTCTCGCCGGAGGACGGGCCCAGGTCCTGCACCTCGTACCCCGCCGCCTTCGCCATCCGGATCGCCTCGGCGCGGAGCGCGAGCCCCGCGTGGTCCGATCCGGCGACCAGCCGATCTGCCATCGTCGTCGCCTCCAGAAGGTGCCGGGCAATTGTTCCACAGACGCTCGCCCCGGGTCGCGCACGCCCGGATCGGGGCCACGCCCCTTACGAGCCGTGGCCCCGGAGCCCCGAATGCGGTGTCATGAAACGGAATACACGGCCGGAGAGGAGGACCACCACCATGACCGCCAGATACGTCCGGGCCGCCCTGCTGGGGGTCCTGCTGGTCGGCTGCACCGACGGCACCAAGCTCTCGCTCAGCAGCCAGGGCGACGGCGCCGGGGCCGACACCGAGGCCCAGACGCTCGACCTCGGGAACGGCATCGTCCTCGAGGAGGTGTGGATGGCGGTCAGGCGGATCGAGCTGTCCGGCGGCGACCTGTGCCCGCCGGAGTGCGCGCTCCGCTACGGTCCCTTCCCGGTCGTGGTGAGCGGCGCCGACCTCGTCTCGGGCGTCCTCGCGTGGGAGTTCGACGTGACCGTGCCGCCGGGCACCTACGACCGGCTGGAGGTGCAGGTGAACACCATCCCCGGCGGCAAGGCGGGAGGCGATCCCGTGCTCGAGGCCCTGGCCGAGGCCCACGCCTCGGTGATCGTGAAGGGCACCGTCGACGGGGTCCCTTTCACGTTCGCCACGCCGGTCGCCTTCACGCAGGAGCGCGAGCCCTTCGAGGTTCCCGAGGAGGGGACGAACCTGACGCTCGAGTTCGACCCGTCCCTCTGGTTCGTCGACGCGGCGGGAATGCGCCTCGACCCGCTCGACCCGTACGCCAGGACCGAGATCACCGCGAACATCCGGGCCTCGCTCCGCCTCTTCGGGGACCACGACGAGGACGGCAGCGACGACGCCGGGGACGACGGCTGCGACGGCGAGATGGCCTCGCCGTAGGTGTCTCCCTCCGGACCGGACTCCCCCCGTCCGCCGGAGGAGCGCGCCGCCCCGGGGTAAACGGGGCGGCGCGTCTCGCCTTCAGCGCCCCACGTCGTCCCACCCGTTGACGGCAATCAGCGCAGCGTCCATTGGCGATGCGGCAATATGCCGCGCATGGGCGTGACCGCCAGGAACCCCGGCAAGGTGAAGGGCACCCTCCTGCTGGCGCGCATGCGCTACCTCCACTCGCGGGGCCCGCAGAGCGCCGATCGCGTGCTGCGCCGGATGACGGAGGGGGACCGGGCGGTGCTGGAGGCCAGCCTCCTGCCCAGCTCGTGGTATCCGGCCGACCTGCTCCTGCGGCTGGAGATGACCATCGCCGCGGTGCTGTCCCAGGGCGACCGCCTGCGCATGTTCGTCGAGATGGGCCGCTTCACCGCCGACACGAACCTCGGGCCCTCCGGCCTGCAGCGGCCCTACGTCCGCGAGGGCGACCCGCACTTCCTCCTGCGCAACCTGCCGCGGCTCTACGGCAGCCAGCACACGGTCGGCACGCGGACCTACGAGCCGGCCGGAGCGCGCGCCGCGGTGGTGCGCACGGTAGAGGCGGAGGACGTGAGCTCCGAGGACTGCCTCACCGCCGTCGGCTGGCTGGCGCGCGCCATCGAGATGTCCGGCGGGCGGAGCCCGCGAGTCCTCGAGACGCAGTGCCGGGCCCGGGGCGGCCCGTGCTGCGAGTACCGCTGCGAGTGGGATTGATCCCCGGGCCTCCCGGCCCGGGCTCGCGGGGCGCGCGGCGGGCGCACCCTTCAGACCCGCTTGAACAGCAGCACCGCGTTCGTTCCGCCGAACCCGAACGAGTTGGAGAGCGCGCAGTCCACCCGGACCTCGCGCGCCACGTTCGGGATCACGTCGAGGGCGCACTCGGGATCCTGGTCGTCCACGTTGATGGTGGGGGGCAGGACGCCGCGCGAGATGGCGAGCACCGTGATGACCGCCTCGGCCCCACCCGCCGCGCCGAGCAGGTGGCCGATCATCGACTTCGTCGAGGAGACCATCAGCCCCTTGCGGGCGTGGTCGCCGAACACGCGGCTGATGGCCTGGCACTCGGCCACGTCGCCCACCGGCGTGGAGGTCCCGTGGGTGTTGACGTACCCGACCTGCTCCGGGCTCACCCCGGCGTCCCGCAGCGCCATGCGCATGGCGCGCTGGCCGCCCTCTCCCTCGGGCGCCGGCGCCGTGATGTGGCTCGCGTCCGCGCTCACCCCGTAGCCGGCCAGCTCGGCGTAGATCCGGGCGCCCCGCTTCCTCGCGTGCTCGTATTCCTCGAGGACCAGGATCCCGGCCCCCTCGCCGGAGAGGAACCCGTCCCGGCCCCGGTCGAACGGCCGGCTCGCCTTCTCGGGCGCGTCGTTGCGCTCCGAGAGGGCCCGTGCGGCGCAGAAGCCGCCGATCCCGAGCGGGGTGATGGTCGCCTCGCATCCGCCCGCCAGGATCACGTCGGCCATGCCGCGCTCGATGTAGATCATGGCGTCGCCGAGGGAGTGGTTGCCCGTGGCGCAGGCCGAGACCGGGGAGAAGTTCGGCCCCTTCATCCCGTACCGGATGCTGATCTGCCCGGGGGCGAGGTTGATGATGAGGCTCGGGATGAAGAACGGGCCGATCTTCCTCACGCCCTTCTGGAGGTAGATCGCGTGCTCTTCCTCGATGGTCCCCAGCCCGCCGATCCCGGCGCCCACGATGCAGCCCACCCGCTCCGGGTCCTCCCGCGACATGTCGAGGCCGGAGTCCTTCATGGCCATGTCGGCCGCGGCCAGCGCGAAGTGGATGAAGCGGTCGTTCCGGCGGACCTCCTTGCGGTCCATGAACCTGGCCGCGTCGAAGTCCTTCACCTCCGCCGCGATGCGCGTCGGGAAGGTCGAGGCGTCGAAGAGGGTGATGGGGCCCGCCCCGCTCTTGCCCGCGACGAGGGCGCTCCACGACTCCTCCACCCCGACGCCCACCGGGGAGACGAGCCCCAGCCCCGTGATCACCACGCGTCGCCTGCTCATGATTCCACCCCCGCCCCCCTCGAAGATGGGCCGGCCGGGTCGGGGGCGCTCCGCCCCCTCCCCCGCCCGCACCCGGTCCGCCGGCCCGCCTACTTCTTGTGCGTCGTGATGTAGCTCACCGCATCCTGGACGGTCTTGATGTTCTCGGCCTCCTCGTCCGGGATCTCGACCTCGAACTCCTCCTCCATGGCCATCACCAGCTCGACGATGTCGAGCGAGTCCGCGCCCAGGTCCTCGATGAAGCTGGACGTGGTCTTGATCTCCTCCTCGCCGACGCCCAGCTGCTCCGCGATGATGTTCTTCACCTTCTGCTCGATGTTGGCCGACATGGCTCCTCCTCCAGCTGTGGGTTCCGCGCCGCCCCCGGGGGGCGGCTACATGTACATGCCGCCGTTGACCCGCAGGACCTCGCCGGTCACGTACGACGCCTGGTCGCTCGCCAGCCACGCCACCGCGTTGGCCACGTCCTCCGCGGTGCCGAGCCGTGCGAGCGGGATGAGCGACTTCAGGGACTCCTTCGCATCCCCCGGCAGCGCCGCGGTCATGTCCGTCTCGATGTACCCGGGCGCGACCGCGTTGACACGGATGTTTCGCGAGGCCAGCTCGCGCGCCACCGACTTGGTGAGCCCGATCTGGCCGGCCTTGGTGGCGGCGTAGGCGGCCTGGCCCGCGTTGCCCATCTCCCCCACCACCGAGGCGACGTTGACGATCGCTCCGCCCTTCGCCTTCATCATGGGCCGGGCGGCCGCGCGGACCAGGTTGAAAATGCCGGTCAGGTTCACGGCGACCTGCCGGTTCCAGTCCTCGTCCTTGAGCCGCATCACCAGG
>DATIUR010000011.1:0-3204 GCA_035466675.1 Anaeromyxobacteraceae bacterium
GGCCTCGTTCAGGGCGGCGAGGATCCCGGGCGGCTCCGGGACGTAGCCGGTGACGAGCACGGGGATGCCGCGCTGCACCGGAGCGGGCTCGAGCCGGGCGGCGGCGGCGCGGAGCTCGGCCAGGTGGTCCTCCGGCCAGAGCCACTCGCCGCGGCGCAGGAGCGCGTACAGCTCCGGGTCCCCCATGGCGAGGCGCGAGCGGGCGTCGAGGAGCGACGCCCGCGCCTCGTCGACGGCGGCGTGCAGGCGGAGCGCGGCGGCGAGCCGGTCCGGCTCGAGCGGCCGCCCGGAGAAGGCCTCGAGCTCGCGCCCCAGCGAGCGAAGCTCCGCCTCGACGAAGGCCCGGGCGCTCGGGCGCTCGGGCCCGCGCGCGTGCTGGTAGACGAACGCCCGCTTCCCCCACCCGCCCAGGTCGGTCGCCAGGGTGGCGAGGCCCTGCAGGGAGTCGCAGGTGTGCGGGAAGAGGACGCCGTCGACGACGTCGGCCCGGCCCGAGGCCAGGAAGGCGAGCGCGTTGCGGACCACGGCGCAGACGTAGGCCTGGAGCCGGCCGGCAGCCTCTCCGCGCGGCGGGCCGGGCGGTCCCCACAGCTCGACGGCGAGCACGTCGAGCGCCGTGAGGAGCGGCTTCGGGTGGTGCACCGGCAGGACCGCCAGCGACCGGCGCCCGAAGGCGTCCCGCTGCCTCGCCGCGTATGCGCGCCGCACGGCGGAAGTAGAGCACCAGCCACGAACGGTGTCGACCGAAGGGGCGAGTCCGCCGGAGGGGTTGACAGGGTTCGCCGGGAGGAGCAGGCTTGAGTGCTAATTGTGGAATTCGCGCTCCATAATCTGCTGAATCGGATGGCGGCGCGGTGATCCTCTCCGCTTCCGCCGCGCACGCGCTCCGCGCCCTCGCCTTCATGGCCCACGGCCCCGGCGACCGGCCCCTGCGCGGCCAGGAGATGGCCAGGAAGCTCAAGGTCCCCGCCCCGTACCTCTCCAAGGTGCTCGCCACGCTGGCCCGGGCCGGCCTGCTCCGGGCCAGCCGGGGCGTCAACGGCGGCTACCGGCTCGCCCGCCCGGCCCGGCAGATCCGGCTCATCGAGGTGGTGGAGCCCTTCGAGGGACCGAGGGCCAGGCCCGGCTGCCTGCTCCGGCCCGGGGAGCCCTGCCTCGAGGAGGAGGGCTGCCCCACGCACGAGTTCTGGGCGGACGTGAAGGAGCGTTACGTGCGCTTCCTGGAGAGGACGACGGTGGCCGACATCCGCGGGAGCGGCTAGGGCACGAGGAACCTCGGCCGGCGCGGGCGCGCCGGGAGGTGAGCATGGCAGGAACGGCAACCCGACTGCGAGTGGACGTGCCCGGCGAAGGCCACCACCGGTCGCTCGTCTCCTGCCAGGTGGCCTGCCCGGTGCGCACCGACGCCCGCGGCTACGTGCGGGCCATCGCCGCCGGGCGGTTCGAGGAGGCCTACCTCATCGCCCGGGGGCCGAACCCCTTCGCCTCCATCTGCGGCCGGATCTGCGGCGCGCCCTGCGAGGCCGCCTGCCGCCGCGGCAAGATCCCCTACTCCGACGCCGACGGGTTCACGGTCGGCGTCGACCGCCCCATCGCCATCCGGGCCCTGAAGCGCTTCGCCTGCGAGCGCTTCGGGGTGGAGGCCCTCGGGGCGGAGGAGGCCTTCGAGCGGGCGCGCGCCCACCTGCCCGAGGTGGGCGCGGACGCCGAGGAGATGGCCGCGCTCCTGCGGGCCACCACCGCCGGCGCGCTTCCCCGCGCGAGCGGCGAGCGCGTCGCCATCGTCGGCGCGGGGTGCGCCGGCCTGGCCGCGGCCCACGACCTGGCGCTGCTCGGCCTGCGCCCGGTGGTCTTCGAGAGCGAGCCCGTCCCGGCCGGCATGCTGGCCCTGGGCGTCCCGGAGTACCGCCTGCCGCGCGAGCTGATCCGCCGCGAGGTGGCGGTGATCGAGGCCCTGGGAGCCGAGATCCGGTGCAGCACCGCGGTGGGCCGCGACGTCTCCTTCGCCGAGCTGCGGCGCGACTTCCGGGCCGTGATCGTGGCCGTGGGGGCGAAGCGCCCCCGCGCCCTGGGCCTCCCCGGGGAGCGCGGGCCGGGCGTGTACGGCGGCGTGGACTTCCTGCGGGCGGTGGCGCTCGGCGAGCCGGTCCCCCTGGGCCGCGACGTGGTGGTGATCGGCGGGGGAAACGTCGCCTACGACGTGGCCCGCTCGGTGCTGCGCCAGATCTCCTACGACACCGCCCGCACCGCGGCCCGCCTCCCCGGCGAGCGCCGGGTCCGCCTGGTCTCGCTGGAGACGCTCGAGGAGATGCCGGCCGACACGGTCGAGATCCGCGAGGGCGACGAGGAGGGCATCGAGCGGCTGGGAGGGTTCGGCCCCATCGAGATCGAGCGCGACGGCGACGGGAAGGTGCGCGGACTCCGGGTGAAGCGGTGCCTGCGCGTCTACGACGAGGCGCGGCGGTTCGCCCCCGTCTTCGACGAGGCGGACGTGCGGACCCTGGAGTCCGACACGGTCCTCGTCGCCGCCGGCCAGGCCACCGACCTCTCCTTCCTCGAGAAGGGCGGCGAGGACGTGGCCCAGCTCCGGCCCGGCTGGCCGAAGGTCGACCCCGAGACCCTGGCCACCTCCGCCCCCGGCGTCTTCGTGGCCGGGGACCTGGCCCACGGGACCCGCCTGCTCATCGACGCCATCGCCTCCGGGAAGAAGGCCGCGCGCTCGGTCTACTCCTTCGTCACCGGCAGGACCCTCGCCCCCGACATGCTCACCGCGCACCTCCCCATCGAGCGCTACCGCCGGGAGCGCGGGTACGAGGGGCTGCGGCGCTCCGAGATCCCCGTGCTCCCGGCGGAGCGGCGCCTGCACGACCCCAGCGCCCTGGTCGAGACCGGGTACTCCGAGGCCGAGGCCCGGTGCGAGGCCTCGCGCTGCCTCGACTGCGGCGTGACGCCGGTCTTCGACGGGACCCGGTGCGTCCTGTGCGGCGGCTGCGCCGACGTCTGCCCCACCCTGTGCCTCAAGCTCGTCTCCCTGGCCGATCTGGAGCCGTCCCCCGGCCTCGACGCCGCCCTCGAGGCGGCGCTCGGACCGGGGGCCGATCGCAACGCCCACTCCGCCATCCTCAAGGACGAGGACCGCTGCATCCGCTGCGCCCTGTGCGAGATGCGCTGCCCGGTCGACGCCATCTCCATGGAGCGCGTCCG
>DATIUR010000012.1:0-4492 GCA_035466675.1 Anaeromyxobacteraceae bacterium
GATCGCCTCCCCCAGGCGGGCGCGCGCCTCCTCCATGGAGGAGTCGGCCCCCACCGAGACGGCCCGGCACCGCTCCAGGGTGCCCACGATCCCCTGGGCCGTGGCGATCAGCTCCTCGGCGAGCCTTCCGTGCGTGGCGACGACGATTCCGACCATCTCGAAGCACCTCGGGCCGGCCCCGGATCGCCGGCCTCTCGCGCCCGGGGCGCGCGCCCCCGGCGCGCCTCGCGTGGCGCCCCCCTCATGCCCGATTCCGGGAGCGGGCGCCACTCCTTTTCGAGGCGACGCCGCTCCTCCGCGGCGTCCCGGCGCCGGAGCCGGACCGGACCGGGTCAGGCTCCCATGGCGGACGCGTCCGCGCCGAGTCGGAGCAGCTCGCGCACGGTGGAGCGCACCACCCCGGGGGAGGCCGGCTTCGTCAGGAACGCGCTCGCGCCCGCCTGCTGGCCGAGGCGGCGCGAGGCCGGATCCCCGTGGCTGGTGAGGAGGACCACCGGGACGTGCCGGAGCGCCGGGTCGCGCCGGATCGCGGCGCACAGCTCGTACCCGTCCATCCGCGGCATCTCGATGTCGGTGAGGATGACGTCCGGGCGCACGCTCCGGGCGATCTCGAGCGCCTCTGCACCGTCGCGCGCGACGAAGAGCTCGCTGTCCTGCCCCACGAGGAAGACCTGGAAGAGCGCGACCGCGGTCGTGGAGTCGTCGACGATCAGGATCCTCGGCATTGCGGTTCGCTCCTCGTTCTTCCCCCGACCGTGTCGCCCGGGGGAGTGCATCGGACGTTCCGGGGGATCCGCCGGGGGCGGCGCGGCGATGTCCGTGGCCGGACGCGGGCTTGCGCCCCGGGGGCGGACCGGGTGCGCGCGGGTGCGCCGCGACCCCGAGTCGGTCGGAGCGCCTCCTACTCCTTCTCCACGTCCCGGTGCCAGAGCCTCACCGGCTGCCCGCCCGCGCCGAGCCGCGCGGCGAGCGCCTCCGCCAGGGCCACCGATCGGTGCTTCCCTCCGGTGCAGCCGATGGCGACCGTGAGGTAGCTCTTCCCCTCGGCCCGGTAGCGGGGGAGGAGGAAGCCGAGCAGGTCGGAGAGCCGGTCGAGGAAGGCCTTCGCGTCGGGCTGGCCCAGGACGAAGCCGGAGACGCGCGGATCGGTGCCCGGGAATGGGCGCAGCTCCGTGACGAAGTACGGGTTCGGCAGGAACCGGACGTCCAGGACCAGGTCGGCGTGGGACGGGATCCCGAAGCGGAAGCCGAAGGTGACCACCGTCACGGCCAGGCGGCCGCCGTCGCCGGCGGCAAAACGGCGGGTCACGAGCCGCTTCAGCTCGTGGACGTTGAGGGTGGTGGTGTCGATCACCTCGTCGGCGAGCGCCTTGAGATCGGCCAGGGCCCGCCGCTCGGCGGCGATGCCGTCCCGGACGTCGCCTTCCCCGGCCAGGGGATGGCGCCGCCGCGTCTCGGAGTACCGGCGCACCAGGGACTCGTCCGAGGCGTCGAGGAAGATCACCTCGACGTCCGCCCCCTTCTGGCGCACCGCCTGGATGGCGCGCGGCGCCTCGGCCAGGAACCGGCCCTCGCGCGCGTCCACCACCAGCGCGATGCGGGAGACCTCGCCGGCGGTGTGCCCGGACAGGTCGAGCAGCCGGTCGATGAGGACCACCGGCAGGTTGTCCACGCAGTAGAAGCCCGCGTCCTCCAGGGCCCGCAGCGCCGTGCTCTTCCCCGACCCGGAGACCCCGGTCAGGAGGGCGACCTTGGGTCCGGAGGCCGGAGGCGCGTCGCTCATTCGACGTCCATCTCGCCCACGCGGCTTCCCGGGGCGACGGCGATGGCGCGGTTGAGCCGCTCCTGGAACTCGCGGGCGGAGTGGTGGCCCTGCAGCTTGAGCAGGTGGTTGCGGGCCGCCACCTCGACGATGGTGGTCATGTTGCGGCCGGGGCGGACCGGGACGATCAGCATGGGGATCTCGACGTCCAGGATGCGGAACTTCTTCTCCTCCACGCCGAGCCGGTCGTACTCGACGGTGGGATCCCACTCCACCAGCTCGAGAACGATCTCGATCTTCTTCCGCTCCCGGATGGAGGCGACGCCGAACAGGTCCTTGATGTTGATGATCCCGAGCCCCCGGACCTCCATGTGGTGCTTGATGATCTCCGAGCCGGCCCCGAAGACCGACTCGGGCGTCTTGCGCTTCACGTCCACGATGTCGTCGGCCACCAGCCGGTGGCCCCGCATGACGAGGTCGAGCGCGATCTCGCTCTTGCCGATGCCGGACTTGCCGAGCAGGAGGATGCCCACCCCGAAGACGTCGAGCAGCACGCCGTGCATCGAGGTCTGGGCGGTGAGGACCTCCTCCAGGCAGCTCTGGATCGACTCGATGAAGTTCGACGACAGGTGCGTGGTGCGCAGCAGCGGGACGCCGGACTCGTCCGCCGCCGCCATCATCTCGGGCGGCACCTCCAGCCCCTTGGTGACGACCAGGCAGGCCACGTCCTGGGCGAAGAAGTCCCGGAGCACCGTCACCGCCCGCTCGCGGGGCAACGTGGCGAGGTAGCTCATCTCGGTGTTCCCGAAGAGCTGCAGCCGCTCCTTGTGCAGGTAGGCGGTGTAGCCGGCCAGGGCCAGCCCCGGCTTCTGGATCCGCGCGGAGCTGATGCGCCGCGACAGCCCCTGCTTTCCCGCCAGCAGGGTGAGGCGCAGGTCGAACTTCTTGTCGTCGAGGAGCGCGCCGACGCGGATGGCGTCCATCGCGGGCGAGTGTAACCCGGACGCCCGGGCCCGTCGAACCACCGGGGGCGTGGCCCGCGCGCCGCGCCGCGCCGCGCCGCGTTCACCCCGACGGGTGCCCCGCGTCCGGGGCCGACCCGCGCCACCGGCTTCCCGCTATGCTCACGGCGCGTTCTCCGGCTCTCCGCGGCGATGCAGCTCAAGATCCTCTACCACGGGAACTGCTTCGACGGCTGCGCCTCCGCGGCGCTCCTGGGGCGTTTCCTGGCCGAGCGCGAGGGGCCGCGGCTCTCCGGGATCCGGGTCCACCCGCTGCAGCACCAGCAGGGCGATCCGTTCCCGCCCGACGCGTTCGACGGGGATCTGAACGCCTGCGTCGACTTCCGCTTCTCGGCGTCGCCCAGGCTTCACTGGTGGTTCGACCACCACCAGAGCGCCTTCCGGACGCCTGCCGACCGCGCCGCCTTCGAGGGGGACCCGAGCGGCCAGAAGTTCTGGGACCCGACCGCGCCGAGCTGCGCCGGGTTCCTGGCCCGGACGGTGGAGGAGCGCTTCGGCTGGCGGGCGCCCGATCTCGGCGACCTGGTGCACTGGGCCGACGTCATCGACGCGGCCAGCTTTTCCTCGGCCGCGGTGGCCGTGCGGCTCGAGGAGCCGGCGCTGCGCATCATGGCCCTGCTCGAGGC
The DNA here is from genome assembly GCA_035466675.1 of Anaeromyxobacteraceae bacterium. Taxonomy (GTDB): domain Bacteria; phylum Myxococcota; class Myxococcia; order Myxococcales; family Anaeromyxobacteraceae; genus Anaeromyxobacter. Next base: position 3,411 of record DATIUR010000012.1, read on the forward strand.
GACCCGCGATCCCGCCCTCCCCTCCCGGATCATCGAGGCGATGCGTTCCCGGCCGCTGGCCGAGATCGCCGCGGAGCCCTGGGTGGTGCGGCCGCTGGAGCCCGTCCTGGAGCGGCACGCGCGCGCCGTCGAGACCTACCGCCGCCTGGCCAGCGTGTCGGGCGGAGTGGTCACGGTCGACCTCGCCGACTCCGGCATCGAGGTCGCGAACAAGTTCATCGCCTACGACCTCTTCCCCGAGGCGCGCTACACGGTGGTGGTCTCGCGCGACCCGGGCCGCTCCAAGGTCTCGGTCGGGTCGAACCCCTGGGCGCGCCCTCCGCGGCCCCACGACATCTCCCGGATCTGCGAGCGGCACGGCGGCGGCGGCCACCCGGTGGTGGGCGCCGTCTCGCTCCCCCCCGGCCGGATCGAGGAGGCCCGGCGGATCGCCGCCGAGATCGCGGAGACGCTCCGCGGCGAGCCCGCCACGCCATGATGCCCGGCCAGTACATCCTGGTCGTCGACGACGACGACGACTTCCGCGAGGCGCTCTCGGAGGTCCTCACCGGCGCCGGCTATCCGGTGCAGCAGGCGGAGAACGGCGAGGTGGCCCTGGCGCGCGCGGCCGAGGAGGTGCCGGGCATCGTGCTCCTCGACCTCAAGATGCCGGTCCTGGACGGCTGGGGCGTGATGGAGCGGATGCGCGGCGACGCGAAGAGCGCGGGCATCCCCATCCTGATCCTGTCGGCCTATGGCTTCGAGTGGGAGGCGGAGCTGCTCGGCGCCCAGGGCTACATCCCGAAGTCGGTGGGGATGGACGAGATCCTGGAGCGGGTGCGCAGGTCGGCCGGCCCGCCGCCGATGCGGCACTGAGCTCCTGAACGACCGAGCGCGATCCCGGGAAGGCTGCGGCTGGAGACGCGTTGCACCGCAGTTGCCCGGGAACCGGCAGGCCCTCGCCGACGGCTCGCGGCGCGGCCCCGGGTCTCGCCGCGCCGGCGACCGCAGCCGCCTGCCGGACAGGGCCCCGCGGGGGCGTTGCCCGCAGGCGCGGAGCGTTCGAGCGCGGGAGGGCTTCTCCGGTCGGGGATCGGACCGGC
>DATIUR010000013.1:0-3197 GCA_035466675.1 Anaeromyxobacteraceae bacterium
TACTTCGACGACGCGGGGACCTCCGATCCTTCCGACGACCTCGACCTGGCCGGGCTCACCCTGGCGCTGCCGGCCGACCTGGTGCGGCTGAAGAGCGTGCGCGTCGAGGTGGTGGTGCGGAGCCTGGAGGTGACCGGCGACGCCGCCGTGGCGGAGGTCTTCTCCGACTCCTGGTACCAGGTGGCCGTCCGCGACGGCGCGGCCCCGCGGAGGGACACCGACGTCCACCGCATGCGCTTCGCGCGCGTGCAGGGCGCCTGGAAGATCATGTCGGGCCTGTAGCGCGGCGGGCCCGCGGCGAGGCGGGGGCCTTCACAGGCCGAGCATGGCCCGGAGCCCCTCCGGCCCCATGGCGCGCAGCGCGGCGAGCCGGTCGCGGTAGCGCCGCCAGTCCTTCCAGGCGAGCCGGTCCTCGCCCAGGCCCGCCAGGTGGAAGGCGTGGATGCGCGAGGCGGTGAACCGGAGCGCGCCGTAGCAGGTCCAGGCGTAGAGAGCGTCCAGGGTGGCCGCCTCCATGCGCCGCCGCGACCGGTACCCCTCCGCCAGCGCGGCGGCGCGATCGGGCAGGTAGCGGTCCGTGTAGCACCACGCGTTCACCGCCACGCCCAGGTCGTAGGCGAAGGGATCGACGCAGCTCATCTCCCAGTCCAGGATGGCGCTCACCCGGTCGCCCACCCAGAGCACGTTGTCGATGAACAGGTCGCCGTGCACGAGGCCGCGCGGAGCGCCCGGCAGGCGGCCGGCGCGGGCCAGCTCCTCCCGCAGCATGGGGAGGGCGGCCGCCACCTCCGGATCCCCGCGGCCGTCCGGCTCGAGCTGCGAGAGCCAGCGCCGCACCCGGTCCGGGGCGTAGGGGTTCGAGCGCTCGGAGGCGAAGCCGCCGGCGAGGTCGTGCAGGCGCCCGAGCTGCTCGCCCACCCGCCGGCACCGGAGCGGGTCGGCGGCCTCGCGCGAGAGCTCCTCGCCCGGCGCGTAGGCGAAGAGCAGGGCGGGCTTCCCCGCCACCGGGACGTAGGGGCGCCCGTCGGCCGCGGGCAGGAGCGCGGCCACCGGGAAGCGCGCGGCGTGGAGGTAGCGGTGCACCTCCGCCTCGAAGACCACGTCGGCCTCGGTCTTGCCCTCGGCCAGCCGCAGGAAGTAGCGCGCGCCGCCCGCCCAGACGTGGAAGTTCGTGTTGACGCTCCCCTTCGGCTCGGGGAGCACGCGGTCCGGCGCGGGCAGTCCGAACCGGCGGAGCGCCTCCGCGACCTGCTCGGGGGTGAGGACCGTGTAGAGCGCCACCGGGGACGGGCAGGATGGCGCGGCCGGGTCGCCCCCGTCAACGGGGTGCGGGGCCGGAGAGCGCCTCCGCCAGCGCGACGGGGCGCCAGGACGCCTCCACCACGCGCCACTCGCCCTCCTCCACCTCGAGACCGCACTCGATGCGCCAGGCGCTCGCCTCGGCGGGCAGGAGGTCGGCGAGCGCCTTGCCCGCGCCGCTCCGGGCCAGCACCAGATCCAGCGTGGCCCTGGCCGCCTCGCCTTCGACGGCCACCTCCACGCCCGCCACGGAGACCGACACCCACTCCCCCCGGAGCGCCTGGTAGGCGACGAGCTGCTTCACCCCCTGCCGGTCGAGCCCCTGCCCGCGGAACCGCTCCGAGACGATCGCCACCGCGTCGCCCACCCGCTTCTCCCCGGCGGCGCGGGCCGCCTCCTCGAAGGCTGCCCGGATCCGGTCCTCCTCGCTCGCCGGCTCGGACAGGAGGCGGGAGGCGACCAGGGCCGCGGCGGCGGCGACGGCGAGCGCAGCGGCGGCGATGGCGAGGCGACGCATGACGCGGGTCGTCCCGGTCCGGTAGCATCCGGGGGAAGGGACCGGCCGCCCCCCGTGGGGGCCGTGCGCCAGTACACCCCGAACCGTGGGCCACGACAAGGACCACATCGCGCTCTCCGACGAGCACAACTCGCGGGGGATCGAGCTCGCCGATCGGGGCTGGCTCGACGAGGCCATCAAGGAGTTCCAGAAGGCCATCGAGCTCGATCCCGGGTCCGCCCACGCCCACGACAACCTGGCCACCGTCTACTCGGAGAAGAAGCTCTGGCGCGAGGCGCTCGCCGAGTACCTGACCGCCATCCGGCTCGAGCCGGAGAGCGCCACCGCTCACTACAATCTCGCCTGCTTCCTCGCCTCGCACGGCGGGGAGATGGCGGTGGGGGAGTACCGCGAGGCGATCGCCCTCGAGCCCGAGCACCCCGACGCGCACCTCAACCTGGGCCTGGCCCTGGCGGACCAGGGAAGGACCGACGAGGCGCGGGCGGAGCTGGCCCGCGCCGTCGAGCTCTACCCGAAGGACGCCTTCGCGCGCCGCGAGCTGGCCGCCCTGCTCATGGACGAGGGCGACTTCCGGGCCGCCATCGGCCAGCTCAAGGAGGCGGTCCGGCTCGAGCCGGAGGACTTCGAGGCCTGGCTGGACCTCGGCATCTGCTACGCGCAGAAGGGCTTCTACGCCGAGGCGGAGCGAGCCTACGGCCGTGCCCGGAAGCTGCAGCCGGACGACCTGCTGCTCAACTACAACCTGGCGGCGCTCTACGCGCTGTGGGGCAAGGTCCGCGAGTCGCTCGATTCGCTCCGGCGGGCGCTCTCGGTCGACCCGGCCAAGGTGCGGGGCTGGCTCCAGGCCGACCCGATGTTCGACGGGCTGAAGGGCCAGGCCGACTTCGAGGAGCTGGCGGGGGCGTGAGCATCCCGGGTGGCCGCGAGACGACTTCACGCAGCGCATGGGATCGCGGTAATCTCCCGCCCCTATGCCCGAGCTGGCCTTCTTCCGTCACGGCGAGGAGCTTCTGCGCGTGGCGCTCGACGACCGCACCACCATCGGCCGGGCGCCCGAGTGCGACGTCTCCCTGCCCGACCCGGCCCTCTCCCGGATCCAGGCGGTGGTGGAGCCGCGCGGCGACGGCTGGGTGCTCCTGGACCGCTCCGGCCGAGGCACCCGCGTGGGCGGCGTGGAGGTGCCGGAGGCGACGCTCGCCGACGGGGCGGAGATCGCCCTGGGGGCCTGGCGCGCGCTCTTCCGCGCGACCCCGGGCGGCGACGCGGAGGCGACGCGCGCGCCCGGCGCGACCCAGGTCCGGGCGGGGGCCTCCGAGGGCCTGCCGCCGCCGGCGCGCCTGCGCGTCCGCGCCGCCGGGCGGGAGCGGACGCACCCGGTCCC
>DATIUR010000014.1:0-5639 GCA_035466675.1 Anaeromyxobacteraceae bacterium
GGTCGCGAACGTGCAGCCGGTGCAGCGAGCCGGCCGCGGCGGACCAGAAGCCGGACCGCCGCGACGGGTCGGGCGAGGCGGCGAAGAGCGTCTCGCGGTCGTGGCACTTGTAGCAGAGCGCGTAGGCGAACGGGCTCTCCACGGTGAAGTCCGCGGTCCGGTAGTCGCGCTCCAGGATGTGCGGGTAGACCGACCCGTGCGGCCCGCGCGCGCCGGACCCGCCCGCGCCCGGCCCGGCGTCCGAGGCGTGGCAGTCGGTGCACAGGACGAGGCTGGCCGTGGACCAGGGCGGCAGGAGCCCGGGGACGTCGGGGTTCCTCCCCGGCGCGGCCACGGGGTGGAAGGACGGGGCGGAGGGGTCGAAGACCCGCCGCAGGTTCACGTCCACGAGCGCGCGCCGGGCGGTCTCCGGCGGCGTGGGCCGGAGCGTCTGCGGCTTGTTGGCGCTGTCGCCGTGGCACTTGAGGCAGACCTCGTACTGGAAGCGGGCCGGATCGACCCGCCGGCCGGAGAGGTCGATCCCCCAGGCGCCCTCGAGCGCGCCGCCCGCCGACGGCGCCAGCGACGCCCGCCCGTTCGCGGCGTGCGGGTCGTGGCAGTCCGCGCAGACGGCGTGGCGCGGCGCGGTGGCCGAGACCTCGGGGAGCCGGCGGCGCCCGTCGGGCCCCTCGGCCGCGTCGTGCGTCCCGCGCGCGGGGACGGCGTGCGACCAGGGCTTGGAGAGGTCGCGGCCGACGTCGGCGCGCGTCGCCCCGGTGCCGTGGCAGCGGAGGCAGAGGGCGTCCTCGTCCTCCTCGGGCGAGCGCGCCAGGAGGCGGCCGCCGCGGTCCGTGTCGTGGGAGCGGTGGCAGGCGCCGCAGCCCGCCTCGGCGACCGAGCGCGACGCGTCCCGCGCGCCGCGCGCCGGCGCGGGCGAGGAGAAGTGGCTCGACGCGGCCAGGCCCGGCATCTCGTGGCAGACGAGGCAGAGGTCCGAGCCGCGGGTCGGCCGCACCAGGAACATGCCCTCGGGGGTGGCGAGCTCGTCGTGGGGATCGTGGCAGGAGGTGCACTGCACCATCCCGGCGTGGTCGAGGGCGACCTCGCCGTGCGGCGGAGGCCGGCGCGTCCGCCGGGGGTCGGAGGGGACGATCGAGACGGGGTGCGTGGACCGGAGGTCGGTGCCCAGGTTCGACGGCGAGCCGGGGGGCAGCCGGCCGCCGGGGGCGGCGGCGCCCATCTCGATCCGCCCGGTGCGCGTCTGCCCCAGGGCGATGGTGCCGTCGTGGCAGGAGAGGCAGATCCGCGTGGCGCCGGTGGGCGTCCGCGCCCGGCCGCGCAGCGAGCTCGACTCGTACGGGACGTGGACCGCGGAGGGGTCGGGGCGGTTCACCAGCACCTCGCCGCCGCTGCCGTGGGAGACGTGGCAGAAGATGCACACCCGGTCCTCCGACACGGCCCGGATCGGGCCGGGGCCGCCCACGGAGAGGTCGTGCTTCGACCCCGCCACGCGGCCGCCCGGGGCGCCGGGGGCGGCGAGCGGGGCCGTCGCCGCCAGCAGGGCGGAGAGGAGGAAGCGCTTCATCGCGGGCCTCCGAGGATCTCGAACACCTGGACCCGGCCGTTCTGGCTGTCGGCCACGACGAGCCGGCCGCCCGCCACGGCCAGGCCGGCGGGGAGGGCGAAGAGGCCCGGGCCCGAGCCGCTCGCCCCGAGGGCGTGGTCGAACGTCCCGTCGGCGCGGAAGGCGAGCACGAGGTCGCGCTGCGCGTCGCTCACGAACACGGCGCCGGACGGGGAGACCGCCACGCCCTTCGGGCGCGCGAAGGCCCCGTCCGTCTCGCCGGGCGACCCGAAGGCCCCCAGGAACGCTCCCTCCGGCGTGAAGCGGGCCACGCGGAAGTTGAGGGCGTCCACCACGAGCAGGGTCCCGTCCGGCGCGGCCGCGATGGCGGTCGGGAAGTGCAGCGAGCCGCCCGTCTCGCCCAGGCCGCCGAAGCGCCGGACCGCCGCGCCGTCGGGGGAGAGCTCCACCACCTCGTGCCGGGGCGGATCGACCGCGAAGAGGCGCTCCCCCACGACCGCGACGCCGGTGGGGCGCTCGAGCGCCCCGGCGCCGAGCCGGCGGCACGCCCCGCCCGCCACGCGGACGATCTCGGCCGCGCCGGCGTCGGCCACGAGCAGGTCCCCGCCGGCGGCGAGGGCGACGGCCATGGGCGCCCGCCAGGCACGGTCGCGGCAGGCGACGCGCTCGCTGCGCCCGCCGGGGAGCAGGCGGACCACCCCGGGGAGGTCCGGGTCCGCCACCAGGATCTCGCCCCCGGGGCCCACGGCCAGCCCGAAGGGCCTCGCGAAGAGGGCGGCGGCGGAGGCCGCGCGGTCGATGCCCACCACCGCGTCGATCACGCGGCGCCAGGCCGGCGGGCGCGGGGCGGGCCGGGCCGGATCGGGGTGGACGTCCACCAGGCGCACGCGGGGCGCGGCGGGGGGGAGCGGCCAGACCACCTCCGGGCGCGCGGCGGGAGCCGGCGCGTGGGCGCACCCGGAGGCTCCCAGGAGGGCGAGGAGCGCGAGCGCGTGGCGGGGTGGCCGTCTCATCCTAGAACCGCGAGCCGAAGGCCCGGGAGACCTGCAGGATCACCACGTTCTCGCCGGCCTCGAACGAGGTCGTGCCCGAGGCGGTGTAGCGATCTTCCAGGGAGAGGGTGAGCGCGCCGATCGCGTACTGGGCGGCGAGGCTGGCCCCGAGCTCGCGCGTGCTGGGCCGGTCGGGCGCGGCGGTGCTCGCGTACCGGAACCTCCCCGTGAGCGCCAGCCGCCCCACCACCGGGGCGAAGGCGCTCAGGCTGGCGTGGCGCGTGGTGGCCGAGTACGGGGCGAGCAGGAGGCCGTCGCCGTGTACCGAGTCGCCGGCGGCGGCGCTCGCCCCCTGGTCGAGCCCGGCCAGGAGCCGCGCCTCGGCGCGGCGGTACCGCCAGGTGGCGTCGAGGACGAGCGAGCGGCTGGCGGCCCCGCCGAACAGGTCCGACTCGGTGCGGCGCGCCTCCGCCCGGAGCTGGGCCCGGACGCTCATCTCGCGCCCGAGGGGCCCGTCCAGGCCGGCGGCCACCGACTGGCGGACGGTCCAGCCGTCGAGGCCGCGCAGCCGGTCCTCGAAGGCGCCGGAGTAGGAGACCTGGGCGCGGTGGGATCCGAGCCCGGTCCCGAGGACGGCCTCGGCGAGGACGCCCCAGCCCGGCTTCACGTCGCCGTCCAACTCCTCCACCAGGCCGAACGTCGGGCCGCCGCGGAGCTCCAGGCCGCGGCCGTCGCGCCAGCGGAGGATGCCGCCCAGGGACTGGCCGGCCCGGCGCTGCTCCACCAGCCCGAGGCGGTCCTGGTTGAAGCTCGAGTCCAGGACGGCGGTCACGTCCCAGGAAGGGGAGAGCGTGCGCTGGTGGGTGTACGCGGCCAGGTGCCCCAGCCGCTCGCGGTCCTCCGCGCCGGCGCTCTGCACGAGCGAGTGCGAGTAGGCGTACTGGGCCGACTGCATGGAGACCTCGCTCGACCAGCGCGCGCCGCCGGTGAGCCGGTCGTCCTCGTAGCGCGGGTTGGCGAGCGCCGCCACCGTGGGAAGGCGCAGGTAGTAGGCCTGGCTCACGAAGGCCTCGGCGCGCGGCGCGAGCGACACCCGGCCGTCGAAGCGGACGGTCTGGTCGTCGTAGTTGTCGGAGGCGTAGGTGCCCTCGTTCCAGGTCCCGCGGTAGTCGAGGCGGTACGACCAGCCCTCCGTCGAGTGCTTCGTCGTGCCGGTGAGGGTCCGGGAGCTGCGCGACGTGTCGGGGATCCCCGGCCGGTGGTCCTCGGAGTCGAGGGCGCTGGCGCCGACCTGGAAGACGGGCAGCCCCGACGGCGCCAGCGTGGCCACGGCGCCGTAGGTCTGCGTCACGCGGTCGCCGGCCACGGGGGCGGTCGGGCCGCCCGAGGAGGTGAAGTCGTCCCGGGCGCGGCTCGCCTCGGCGGTGAGCGTGAAGGGGCTGGCCGGCCGCTCCAGGAAGCCGACCCGCGCCCGGAAGGTGAGGATGTCGTCGGCGCTGTCGGTCTCGAAGTAGGTCGTCTGGAGGCGCCGGTAGGCGACGGCGGCGATCCAGTCGAGCGTGCCGGGCGCCAGCACGGACCCGGAGGCGTCGAGGCGCGCGTCGAAGTCGAGCCGCGGCTCCACCGCGTCGGGCGCGCCGGGGCGCTCGATGCTGGCGCGCTCGTAGCGGAGCGCCAGCAGCCCGTTCCACTCGGTGGAAAGCGCCGCGGCCGGCCAGAGGACCAGGGCCAGGGCGGCGCCGATCCGCGCGGTGCGACGGGCGCTCATCGCCTCGCCCCTTCCCGGACGAGCGTGACGGGCACGTCCACCGAGTAGCTCCGCGCGCCGGCCGGGAACGTCCACCCGGCGGCGGCCGCCCGCAGGCAGGCCTCGACCTCCTCGCCGGAGAGATCGCCCGCGGCGGAGACGGCCTTCACCTTCCCCTTGCCGTCGACGGTGATCCGGAGGACGCCCTCGGCGCGCGCGGTGCCGCGCCGCTGCGCCACCGGGGCGAGGCAGGCCTGGAGGGCCGGCTGCACCGCCCGGACCGCCTCCCGGACGCGGCGCCTGGCGTTCTCGCCCTTGCCGAGCGGGGCGGGGGCCGGGGCGGGAGCGGGGGCGGCGCCTCCGGGGGCGGGAGGAGGCGGCGGCTCCTCGTCGGACCGCGAGCTGCGGAGCGCCGAGACGACCACCTCCACGCCCTCGGCGCCGGGGCGGGTGGTGACGCGCATCGAGACCCTGCCGGCCGGGAGCTTCCCGGCGCGCCTCACCAGGGCGCGGACCTCCTCGGCGCGGCGCGTCGCCTCGGGCAGCCGATCCGGCTCCGGCGCCCGCGCCCAGACCGCGACGTCCAGGCCCTGGTCGGCCGCCAGCCGCGCCAGGGACTCGACGGCCTCGCGGTCGCGCTCGGAGATCTTCGCCCGGGGTGAGGGGAAGCTGACGACGGTCGCGCCGGCCAGGGATCGCTCCACCACGACGGGAGGCTTCGTCCCGGGGCCGGGCGGAAGCGTCTCGGCGCGGATGGACCGCGGCGCGTTCACGACCATCGCGAAGACGGCGGTGTCGCCGGGCGCCTCGGTGGCCGGCGGCTCCGCGGTCGGCGCGGGCGTCTCGGCCGGGGCCGGCGTCGAGGCCGGCTTCGGGGCCGGGGCCGGAGGGGCAGGCGGCGGAGCCGCGGTGGGCGGTGCGGCCGGTTTCGCGGCCGGGGCCGCGCCCGGAGCCGCGGCGGGGGCCGGCGCCGGGGCTGCCTCGGGAGCCGGCGCAGGGGTCGGAGCCGGTGGCGGCGGCGCGGACGGAGCAGCGGCCGGGATGGGCGCCTCGGCACCACGTCTCCGCTCCTCCGCTGCACGCCTGCGCTCCTCGGCCGCGAGCCGGCGCTGCTCCGCCGCGAGCCGGCGCTCCTCGGCCAGCCGGGCCCTCCGCTCCTCCGCTGCGCGCCTGCGCTCCTCGGCCGCGTGCTTTCGCTCGTCCGCCGCGAGCCGGCGCTCCTCGGCCAGCTGGGCCCTCCGCTCCTCCGCTGCGCGCCTGCGCTCCTCGGCCGCGTGCTTTCGCTCGTCCGCCGCGAGCCGGCGCTCCTCGGCCAGCCGAGCCTTCCGCTCGTCCG
>DATIUR010000015.1:0-23982 GCA_035466675.1 Anaeromyxobacteraceae bacterium
GGGTGGGCTTCGTGCTGGGGGTGATGGTGGCCCTGGTGGTCGCCGCACTCATCCTCCTCGGCGGGGCCCGGCTGGCGCGGATGGCGGTGCTCTGGGCGCAGGGGTACCGCACCGCCGGCGGGCTCCGCTACCGCGCCGGCCTCTCGTACGCTCCCGGTCACACCTGGCTGCGGGCGGACGGGAGCCGGCTGCGGATCGGGCTCGACGACCTGGCCCAGAGGCTGTTCCCCTGGACGGTGGCGGTCGAGCTCCCGGCCCGCGGCCAGAAGGTGAGGGAGGGCGAGCCGGTGGCGCGCATCTCCGCGGGCGGGCAGGAGGCGCGGGTGGCGGCGCCGGTCTCCGGGACGATCGTGGCGGTGAACGCCGCGGTGGCCCGGGATCCGGCGCTGGTGAAGAGCGACGGCTACGGGAAGGGCTGGCTGTTCGCCGTCGAGCCGGACGACCGCGGCTGGAGCAAGCTCCCGTCCGGCGAGGCGGCCCGGGGCTGGCTGCGGGGGGAAGGGTACCGGCTGACGCGCTTCTACGAGCAGCAGCTCGGCTACGCGGCGGCCGACGGAGGGGCGCTGCTCGGGCCGCCGTCGTCGCTGCTGGGCCCGGAGCAGTGGAAGGCGCTCGTGCGGGCGTTCCTCGGCACCTAGCGGCCCGACATCGTCGCGCAAGGGGGGACGCGCGAGGGCGATGACGCCCTCGCGCGGTCGTTTCGACGGCGACTCAGGCCTGCTCGGGGCCCTCGCCGGGCCGCTCGGCCTCGCGGTCCAGCTCCTCGAGGATCCGGCCGTGGCGGGCCAGCGCCTCCCGGTAGAGCGGGCACGTCGCGAAGGCATCCCCCTCGCAGCAGGAGGCCGTGCTGACGCGGTCGCTCGGGATGAGCTTCTTCACCGGCGAGGCCTGGCAGTAGACCATGGTGACTTCGGTCAGGTAGGGGCAGGACATGGGGCCTTTGCCTCCGCCCGGTGGCATCGCAACCTCCGGGCCAGGGCCGGGGCCAGGACCGAAGGAGAAACGGGCCTATTCACCGGCAGTTGTGGACGTGCGCCGGTGTGGGTCCCGGGCCCCGGCCGGCGGGCGTCGAGGAATCCCACGGCCCCGCCCCCGGTCGCCGCCTGCTTCCCCCGGGAAGACGGGCACTTCGGTCGGGCGGACGCGCACGTGGAGAATCTCGACGGCCGTCGAGATCCTCGACGCCCGCCGGGGTCCCCGGCCCGACGCCTTCAGGACTGGCCGGCGCGCTCGGGGTCCTCGCGCCGGAGCTCGTACTTGCGGATCTTGTTGTAGAGCGTGACCCGGTCGATCCCGAGCAGCCGCGCCGCCTGCGTGACGTTGCCGCTTGCGTACTGGAGGACCTCGGCGATGTGCCGCTTCTCGACCTCCTCGAGGCTGGCCGGCGTGGCGCTGGCCGCGGCCGGGGCGCCCGGGCGTCCCAGCCCCAGGTCGCTCGCCTGGATGACGCTTCCGGTCGCCACCACCGCCCCGCGCTCGAGGACGTTGCGGAGCTCGCGGACGTTGCCCGGCCAGTCGTGGGCCATCAGGGTGGCCATGGCCTCGCCCGAGACGCCGGTCAGCTCCTTCTGCATCTCGGCGGAGAGCCGCTCGAGCAGGTGGGAGACGAGGAGCGGGATGTCCTCCTTCCGCTCGCGCAGCGGCGGCAGGACGATGGGGATGACGTTCAGGCGGTAGAACAGGTCCTCCCGGAAGGTGCCGTCCGCCACGGCCTTGTGCAGGTCCTTGTTGGTGGCGGCGACGACGCGCACGTCCACCTCGACGGGCTCGGTTCCGCCGACCCGGTGGAAGCGGCGCTCCTCCAGGACGCGCAAGAGGTCGAGCTGCAGCTTGGGCGACACGTCTCCGACCTCGTCGAGGAAGAGCGTGCCGCCGTCGGCCATCTCGAACTTCCCCTTCCGGCGCGCCACGGCGCCGGTGAAGGCCCCCTTCTCGTGACCGAACAGCTCGGACTCGAGGAGGGTCTCGGTGAGGGCGGCGCAGGAGACGGCCACGAAGGGGCCCTGGGCCCTCGGGCTCTCCGCGTGGATGGCGCGGGCCAGCACCTCCTTGCCGCTGCCGGACTCGCCCAGCACCAGGATGGTGGAGGCCGACTTGGCCGCCACCTGCGCCAGATCGAACACCTTCTGCATGGCGGCGCTCTTGGAGACCATGTCCCGGAACCGGTGCTCCTGCTTGAGCGCCTTGCGCAGGACCACGTTCTCGCGGACCAGCCGCTGCTGCGTGACGATCTTCTGCATCATCAGCGACAGCTCCTCGGGGTCGAACGGCTTCACGAGGTAGTCGAAGGCCCCGAGCTTCATCGCCTGGACGGCGGTGTCCACCGTGGCGTAGGCGGTCATGATCACGGTGGCGGCGTCGGGCTGGAGCTTCATCGCCTCGGCCAGGACCTGGAGCCCGTCCATGCCGGGCATCTTCAGGTCGACCAGGAGGACGTTCCACCTCTCCTTCTTGAGGCGCTCCACCGCCGAGCGCCCGTCGGGCGCGGAGGCGACGTGGTAGCCGTCCTTCTCCAGCCAGCCGCCGAGCGACTCGCGGACGATCTCCTCGTCGTCCACGATCAGCACGCGCGTCCTGTCGGTCATGTCGCCCTCCCGCTTCGCTCCCCGAGGCCGGTGCGGCAGTCGCCGCACAGGTCGCCTTGCTTCAGATCCACGTCGCGCACGCTGGCCGATCGGCCCATGACGCACCCGGCGGTGCCGCAGTGCACGAGCCCGAAGGCGTGCCCCATCTCGTGCACCGCCTCCTTGGCGATCCGCTCCCAGATCACGCGCCCGTCTCCCATCTCCGGGGGGTCGGCCAGGCGGGCGGTGGAGACCACCGCCGCCACGCCGCCCAGCTGGGCCTCGCCGAACACGAAGGTGAGGATGGGGATGAAGAGGTCCACGTCGGTCAGGCCCAGGACCTTCGCGCCGTCGGGCGCCCGCTCCAGGAGCCAGCGCAGGATGCCGGTCGAGGACCACTGGCGGCGGCGAGGGTCGAAGGCGACCGTGGGCCGGCCCGGGCCCTCGCCCAGCGTCACCGGCAGGCCGAAGGCCCGGAGCAGGTGCGCGCGGACGTGCTCCAGGAGCCGGGTGTCCGCCACCCGCTCGCCGATCCACCACAGATGGATGCCCTGGACCAGGCGCGCTCACTCCTGCCGCTCCGCGAAGGGCAGGTGGACGTCGAAGCGGGTCCCCTTGCCCGGCGCGGTGTCCACCTCCACCTTGCCGTGGTGCCTCGAGACGATGCCGTACACCACGGAGAGGCCGAGGCCGGTGCCCCGCTCCTTGGTGGTGAAGAAGGGGTCGAAGATCTTCCGGGCCACCTCGAGAGGGATGCCCGGGCCGTTGTCGGCGAAGGAGATCTCCACCAGCCGCGGCTCGCGCAGGGCGCGGGTGATCACGCTCAGGCGCCCACCCTGGGGCATGGCCTCGACCGCGTTCAGGGCGATGTTCACGAAGGCCTGGCGCAGCTGGCCGTAGTCCGCCTCCACCGGCGGCACCGGGGCCAGGTCCTTCTCCATCACCACGTTCAGGATGGCGGCCTGGTTGGCGATGAGCGAGAGCGCCTCGCTCACCACCTGGTTCACGTTGACCGGCTTGAGGGAGAGCGGCCGCTCCCGCGCGAAGTCGAGCAGGTTCCGGACGATGGCGGAGCAGCGCTCGGTCTCGCGCTGCACCAGGCCGAGGTTGCGGATCAGCGCCTTGCGCGTGGTCTCGTCGCCCAGCCCGCCCTCCAGCGTGCGGATCATGAGCTTGGCGAAGGTGAGGATGCCCGCCAGGGGGTTGTTGATCTCGTGGGCGATCGAGGCCGAGAGCTTGCCCAGCGAGGAGAGCTTCTCGGTGCGCACCAGTTGCTCGTGCGCCGTCCGGAGCTCCGCGGTGCGCTCCTCCACCTTGGCCTCGAGGCCCTCGGTGAAGTGGTGCAGGTCGGCCTTGAGGCGGCGGAGCGCCCGGGTCATGTCGTTGAAGGAGGCTGCCAGGAAGCCCAGCTCGCCGCGCGAGGGGGTCCGGATCTCCACGTCCAGCTCGTCGCGCGAGACCCGCCGGGTGCCCTCCAGGAGCGCCGCCACCGGCAGGACCACCTGCCGGCGGGCGAACAGGTAGAGGAACGCGGCCAGGATCATCAGCCCCACGCCCGTCGCCACCAGGGTGGAGCGGCGGATGGCGGCGATGTCGTGGTCGAGCGGCGCGAGGGAGAGCCCCACGTCCAGCACGCCCAGGATCTGCTGGCCCTCCTTGTGCGCGTGGCAGGCCGCGGCGGTGCAGGAGCGGTCGTTGGGGATGGGGGTGACCATCCCGAGCACGCGGTGGCCGTTGCTCCCGTAGATGCGGGCGCGCGAGGGCGCCGACGGGCGGGCGAGCGGCTGGTCGGCGGAGTGGCACGCGTAGCAGGCCTCGGCGCGCTTGTCGACCATCTCGCCGATCTCCTCCGGCACCGTGGAGAAGGTGATGCGCCCCTCCTTGTTGAAGATGCGGACGTGCTCGATGCCGCGCTGCCGGCCGATGACCTCCATGGTGGCGTAGGCGTCGGGGCGATGGTCCGCGAGCATGGCGCGCCAGGTGGAGCTCTTGATGGTCTCGCTGAACAGCTCCACCGACCGCGTGATGTTGCGCAGCCGCTGCTGCTGCATGACCCACTCCATGCCCATGAAGCCGCCCACCGCGGCCAGCGTGAGCACGGCCACCATGGCGAGGAGCTGGGTCGAGAGCCGGTGCCGCCACGGGATGGCCTCGAGCGCGCGGGCCGTGACCCGCTCCGCGCCACGGCCGGCCCCGGCGGGCGAAGCTTCCGGCCCGGACGTCCCCGCCGGGACGGCGTGCTCCGCCGGGGGAGGGACGCCCCCGCCTCCGATCGAATCCGTCGCGCCCTCCAGCACGCCGCGCGCCCTCCTTCGCGAGCCGTTCCGCGCCACTATCCGCCCGGACGATGGGCACGGCGTTGCCGGAGGTCAACCTGCGACCACGTGTCCTGGGTCCCCGCCTTGGGGTGCGCGAGAGCGCGCGCTCAGGCCTCCGGCCCGGGGCCGGGCGGCACGTCGAGCGGGTCCTCCACCTCCGGCGCCAGGCCCGGCCCGCGGCGCTTCGCGAAGGTCCCCTGCACGAACTCGATGAGCCGGTCGAGGTAGCTCGTGATGGGAGGGCAGTGGATCCCGGTGCCGTCGAGCAGGCGGAGCAGGTTGCGGCAGTTGTACAGCGCCAGGTGGTCCACGTACTCGAAGGCGGGCCGGTGGACCCGGGAGAGCCGCTCGAGCACCGGAAGCCGGAGGAGCGCGTCCAGGGCCCGGGCCGGGAGCGAGACGGGCGGGAGCTTCTTCCCGGCCCGCGCCGCGATGAGCTCGTACACCCGCCGCGCCGAGAGCGGGGCGGGATCGACCACGTGCACGGTCCGCCCGACGCCGGCGGGGTTCCGCGCGATCGAGACGGCCGCGTCCACCACGAAGTCCACCGGGACGACGTTCAGGGGCGAGGTGGCGTCGCCGGGGAGGGGGAGGGGGACGGCCAGGGGCGAGGCCACGAGCAGGATGGCGAGCGCGTAGGGCCCCTCGAAGCGATCGATCTCGCCGGTGCGGGAGTCGCCCACCACGATGCTGGGGCGGTAGACCGTGGCGGGCAGGTCCGACTGGGCGCGGCGGACCAGCAGCTCCGCCTGGTACTTCGTCTCCTCGTAGGGATTCCGGAACCGCTGGCCCATGGCCAGCTCCTCCTCGAGGATGACCCCGGTGCGGTCGCCGGCCACGAAGGCGGTCGAGAAGTGGTTGAGCCGCCGGAGGCGGCGGGCGGACTGCGCCAGCTCCAGGACGTTGCGCGTGCCCTCCACGTTGACGCGCCGCATGTCGCCGCGCCTGGCGCCGAGCCAGGAGATGGCTGCCAGGTGCCAGACGTCCGTCACCTCGCCGGCGAGCGCCTTCCACTCGGCGCCGGAGAGGCCCAGGTGCATCTGCAGGACGTCTCCCTCGATCACCTCGGCGTTGCGCGCCTCCTGCCGGGCCAGATCGTCGCGGGCCTCCTGCGCGAACTTGGGCTGCACCACCAGGACCAGGCGGCCTTCCTCGCGGCGCGCGTCCTCGACCAGGCGCCGGACCAGGCGCTTCCCGATGAAGCCGGGGTAGCCGGTCACCAGCTCGACCCGGTCGTCGCCGCCCATGGGCGGCTCAATAGCGCAGGGGAGGCTGGTTGGGAAGCCTGCGCCCCAGGCCCCTTCGGAGGTCTGCGAGGAGGCGGTCGGCCTTCTCGCCCAGCGCCTCGGGGGGGCCGGCGTTCTCGACCACGAAGTCGGCGCGGGCCGCCTTCTCCTCCACGTCCATCTGCGCCGCCAGCCGCGCCTCGGCCTCGGCCGGCCCGAGCCCGTCGCGGCGCGCCAGCCGCTCGCGCTGCAGGGAGCGGGGCGAGTGGACCACCACCACCGAGTCGAGCTCGCGCTCCAGCCCCACCTCGAAGAGGAGCGGGACGTCGTAGAAGGCGAGGGGATGGCCCTCGGCGGCGAGCCGCGCGGCCTCCTCCTGCAGGAGCCGGCGCACGGCCGGGTGGGTGATGGCCTCGAGCCGCCGCCTCGTCTCCGGATCGGCGAAGACGAGGGCCGCCGTGCGGCGGCGGTCGAGCGTGCCGTCCGCCGCGATCACCTCCGGGCCGAAGGTGCGCGCGATCTCCGCGAGCACGGGGGTTCCGGGCGCCACCGCGGCGCGGGCGAGCGCGTCCGCGTCCACCACCGGCACGCCACGGGCGCGGAGGAGAGCGGCGAAGGTGCTCTTGCCGGTGGCGATCCCGCCGGTGAGCCCGACGAGGCGCAAGGCTCAGGGCTTGGCGGTGGCCCTGGCGGGCCTCGGTTCGGCGGGCCTCGCCTCGGCGGCCGGCCTGGGCGCGGTCTTCACGCCCGGCCCGAAGGTGATGGCCTCCACGAAGCCGTCCTTCCCGAAGTAGACCGTGACGCCGGCGGGTCGGTAGATCCAGACGGGCAGGAAGGCGTCGGTGAAGGTCTTCTCGGGCGACTTCCCGTAGGTCCCCTCGATGGCCTCGCGGTCGAGCTGGGTGGCGATGAACACCGTGATCTCCAGGACCGTGCCGTCCTCGGCGACGTAGAACTGGGCCTGCTTGGTGCCGGGGAGGGCCTGCTCGCCCAGGTAGGCGAGCACCGTCCGGTTGCCGCGCCGGGTGCGCGTGGTCGGCTCCCCGAACTTCTCCACCACCTCGGCCTGCGTGCTGCTCCCCGGGTTGACGCCCTGCCAGGGCTTGGCGGGGGCGGCGGCGGGGAGGGCGGAGAGGAGGGCGATCGCGGCGAGGCGAAAGAGGCGCATGTCGCATTATACTCCGGCGTCCGTGACCCGCCTCCTCGCCCCGCTCCTCGCCGCGCTGCCGGCCCTGGCCGCCGCCCAGGGGGTGGTGGGCCCGGACACGTGCAAGGCCTGCCATCCGGGCGCCCACGCGGCCTGGAAGGACGGGCCGCATGCGCGGGCCTACGACATCCTCCCAGAGCGGAGCCGGAAGGATCCACGGTGCCTGGGCTGCCACGCGCCCGACCTCGAGCGGGGGCTCGCCGGCGTGACCTGCGAGGCGTGCCACGGCTCCGGCGCCGTCTACTCGGCCCGCTACGTGATGCGGGATGCGGAGCTGGCCCGGGCGGTGGGGCTCGTCGATCCCGGCGAGCGGTCCTGCCTCGCCTGCCACACCGAGTCCACCCCCAGCCTGGAGAGGTTCGACTACCGGGCGAAGGTGAAGCTCATCGCGCATCCCGATCTGCCGCCTCCCGCGGCGCCGCCTCCGCCCGAGCGGCCGGCGGCCCCCAAGCCGGGGAAGCCGGCCGGGCCGGGGCGGTAGGGCCGTGGCGCCAAGGGTCGTCTCGGC
This sequence comes from Anaeromyxobacteraceae bacterium, assembly GCA_035466675.1. Lineage (GTDB taxonomy): Bacteria > Myxococcota > Myxococcia > Myxococcales > Anaeromyxobacteraceae > Anaeromyxobacter. Next base: position 7,824 of record DATIUR010000015.1, read on the forward strand.
CGCCTTCCTCCGCAGCGCCACGCGGCCGGAGGACTGGCCGCGGGGGCCGGTCCCGGAGATCGCCTTCGTGGGCCGCAGCAACGTGGGCAAGTCGTCGATGCTCAACGCGCTGGCCCGGTCGAAGGGGCTCGCCCGCGTCTCGAACACGCCGGGGAGGACGCGCGCCCTGCAGTTCTTCGATCTCCAGCTGAGGCCCGCGCCCGCGGCGCGACCCCGACCCCTGCGCTTCTGCGACCTTCCCGGCTACGGGTACGCCAAGGTCTCCCGGGCGGAGCGGGAGAGCTGGGCGGCCATGATCGAGGACTACCTGCGGGGACGCGAGACGCTCCGGGCCGTGGTGCTCATCGTGGACGCCCGTCACGCGCCCGCGGAGAGCGACGGCGACGCGCTCGCCTTCCTGCGCGGGCTCGGGCGCACGGTGCTGGTGGCCGCCACCAAGATCGACAAGCTGCCCCGGACCCGCCGCGGCGCGGCGCTGCGCGAGGTGGAGCGGACCCTCGGGCTCGAGCCGGGGAGCGCGGTGCCCTTCTCGGCGGTGGAGGGGACGGGGACGGACGCGCTGTGGGCGCGGCTCTGGGAGCTGGCGGGGGGGTGAGGGCTCACCCCGCCTCCGGCGGCGTCCAGCGCACCTCCACCACGGTCAGCTCCGCCGGGCCGGCCGGCCGCTGCACGACCACGGTGTCCCCCTCCCTGCGGCCCAGGAGCGCCCGGCCCAGGGGAGCCTCGACGCTGATGAGCCCGCGCGCCACGTCGAGCTCGTCGGGTCCGACCAGCCGGTAGGTCCGCTCCGCGCCGTCCTCCCGCTCCACCGTGACCCAGGCGCCGAAGTAGGCGCGGCCGCTCGGGTGCGGGGCCGGCTCCACCACGCTCAGGGCGTCCATCCGCTCCGAGAGGAAGCGCAGCCTGCGGTCCAGCTCCCGCAGGCGCCTCTTCCCGTAGATGTACTCGGCGTTCTCGCTCCGGTCGCCCAGGGCGGCGGCCGCCTCGACCTCGGCCACGATCCGCGGGCGCTCCACGCTCCAGATCCGCTCGTGCTCGGCGGCGAGCCGGCGGAAGCCCTCCGGGGTGATGTAGCGGGGCGGCTTCGGCATGGGATCGGGACGGGCGGGATGATAGTCTGGCCGCGCCGTGAAGATCCCGGAGATCCTCCGCTTCGCGCGGGAGCGCGGCGAGCCCGTCTTCTCGTTCGAGTTCTTTCCCCCGAAGACCGACGAGGGGGTGCGCGCCCTCTTCGAGACGGTGGAGGCCCTCCGCCCGCTCGCGCCCGCCTTCGTGTCGGTCACGTACGGGGCGGGCGGCTCCACCCGGCAGCGGACGCTGGAGCTGGTGAAGCGCCTCAAGCGGGAGACCGAGATCGAGGCCATGGCGCACGTCACCTGCGTGGGCGCCTCGCGCGACGAGGTGGCCGCGGTGCTCGACGAGGTGGCGGAGGCGGGGATCCAGAACGTGCTCGCCCTCCGGGGAGATCCGCCGCTCGGCGAGAAGGTCTTCCGCCCCCACCCGGCCGGCTTCCGGTACGCGAGCGAGCTGGTGGCGTTCATCCGCTCCCGCCCGTCGCGCTGGGGGTTCGCGGTGGGCGCGGCGGCCTACCCGGAGGGCCACGTCGAGACGCGCGACCTGGCCCGGGATCTGCGCCATCTCGGGATGAAGGTCGAAGCCGGCGCGGACTTCCTCGTGACCCAGCTCTTCTTCGAGAACGCCCACTACTGGCGGTTCGTGGAGCGGGCGCGCGCGGCCGGGATCGAGGTTCCCGTCCTGCCCGGCCTCATGCCCTTCACCAACGTCGAGCAGGTGGAGCGGTTCACCGCGATGTGCGGCGCCTCCATCCCGCCGCTCCTGCGCGCCGCCATGGAGGTCCGCCGGTCCGATCCGGACGCGGCCAGGGACCTGGGCGTCGCCTACGCCACCCTGCAGAGCGCGGAGCTCCTGCGGCGCGGGGCGCCGGGGGTGCACTTCTACACCCTCAACCGGTCCAGCTCGACCCGGGCCATCCTGGCGGCGCTGCGGGCGAGCGAGCCGTGGCGGCACCGGGACTGAAGGGGAAGACGATGCCAGAGGTCGACCGCGCCACCGTCGAGTTGCAGCACCGCGTCCAGCTCGGGCTCCTCCGGGCGCTGGAGGCGCAGCTCGCTCCGGGCGGCGACCGGGCCGAGGCGGGCCTCACGCTCGAGAGGCTGCTCGAGTTCACCGAGATGCACTTCGCGGCGGAGGAGACGCTGATGCGGCTCCACGCCTACCCGCACGCGGCCGCGCACGCCGAGGCCCACCAGCGCCTGCTCGGCGAGGTCCTGGCCATCGGGCAGGAGCACCTCGCCGGAGACGACGCCGGAGCCTCCGAGGTCGCCCGCCGCCTGCGGGCCTGGCTCCGGGAGCACATCCTGGGGATGGACGGCGCCTTCGACGCCTGGTGCGACCAGAACGGCGTCGCGATGGAGTAGCGGGCGCCCCCGCTCAACGCCCCGCCGCCACGTCGCGCCCGAAGGTGAAGAGCGCGGCCCAGCGTCCCCACACGTCCCGGCCGTCGCCGGCGATCCCGGCGCGGCCCCCCAGGCCGGCCTCCCAGCCGTCCGGAAGGCGCAGGCGCACCCCGGCGCCCATGGCCCAGGCGACCACGGTGCGGCCGCCCGGCACGGGGCCGGAGACCCCGTGCACCTCCGCGGAGAGCCTCAGGGGCCCGCCCGGCTCCCAGAAGACGGCGTGGGCGGCGTCGTAGGTGCCGCCGGCCCCGGAGCGAAGCACGAGCCCGTAGCCGTGGGCGGTCGAGAGCGCCTGGGACCCGAGGCGCAGGCCCAGCGCCACCGACGGGCGGAGCCGGGGGGCGCCGAGCGGCTCGGGGAAGTCGACGAGCGGGACCGAGCCCTCGAGCCCCAGGACGACCGCGGCGGTCGCGGTCCTCGCCACCGCGAGGCGGGCCGAGGCCCGCACCGCCGCCCGTCGGAAGGGCGTGGCCAGGTCGTCGGCCAGGGCCGACCGGCCGGAGACCGCGAACCCGAGCGCCACGCGCCCGGTGAGGCGCGCGTCGAGGCGGAGATCGAGCCGTCCGCCCGGCTCCCTTCCGGTGTCGGCGGCGTCCCCGTCCACCTGGAACCGCACCTCGGCGCGCAGGGCCGGGGTGGGCAGGAACGGGCTGGGGAGGGGATCCGACTCGACCAGGGAGGCGGGCGTGCCCAGGGCCGTGTCGAGGCCGGGCAGGGCGTCGACCGCGGGGGGCGGGACGGCGGTCACCTCCACCGCCATCCGGTCGTCGCCGCCCACACCGCCCCGCGGCGACAGGCGCACCGTGTGGGAGCCCACCGTCGCGACGGTGAGCGGGAAGCGGGCGGGCGCGCCGTCCAGCGTCACCTCGAGATCCTCGTCGCCCTCGACGGCGATCCGCACCTCGCCCTCGCCCCGGGCGCCTCCCGGCTCGAAGGCGCCGCGCTCGACCTTGACCTGGAGGACGTCCAGGCGCCTGGGCTCCGAGGGCCGGCCCAGCAGCCCCGCCACGTCGATGGCGCGGACCCGCGCGAAGTAGCGTCCCGGCTCGAGGACCCGCACCACCGCGGAGGGGGAGGGATCCGCCGGCACGCTCTCCTCGCGGACCCGGTCGACGAACGCCTCGTCGCGCGCCAGCTCCAGCCGGTAGCTGGCGGCGGTCTGCACCGGCGTCCAGGCCAGGGGCGCGTCGGCGCCGCGCCCCTCGACGAAGACGCGCACGTCCCGGCCTTCCCGGGCCCAGCGGGGCGCCTCCGGGAGCGGACGGGGCGGCTCGGGCGGCCTCCCCTTCGTCACCCGCGTCCCCTGGCCCTCGGCCACCTTCACGGAGCTTCCCTGCGCGCGCACCAGGGCGGATCCGTCGAGCACGGAGACGCGGCTGGTGGCCTCGCGGTCCACCGCCACGCTCGTGTCGCGGGAGCGCGCCGCCACCTGGGCCGCGGGCGTGCGCAGGTCGAGCGGCTCGTTGCGCAGCTCGGCCAGGGAGAGGCGCAGCTCGCCCTGCACCAGCTCCACCGCCCCCGACTTCCGCAGCGGGGCGTTCCCCGGCGGGGGCGTGCCGGCGCCGCCGTAGATCACCACCAGCACGTTCTCGCGCAGCTCGAGCCGGCTCGCGTCGAAGAACGTCACCTCGGCGGCGGCGCGGTGGCGGGTGGCCACCTCGTCGCGCCGGAAGAGGTCGAGGCCCACCTGCGCCGGCTGCCAGGCCGTGCCGCCGGCGGGCCGGGTGTCCACCGCCGGCTTCACGAAGGTGATCTCCGCCACCGGCGGCTCCTTGACCAGGAGCCTCGTGCCGGGGACCAGGCGGTGGGGGGCGGGCCCCATGTCCGGGTTGAGGGCGTGCAGGATGGAGATGGCCTTGGGATCTCCCCACAGCGCGCGGGCGATGCTCACGCACGTGTCGCCGGGCTTGACCACGTACCGGTCGTCCTGGGCGAGGGCGCCGGGGGAGGCGACGGCGAGGGAGGCGGCGAGGACCGCCGCGGCCGCGCTAACGGGTGACCTTTCGGGCCAGGTCCGCCGGGTCGAGGGGAAGGGGCACGTAGTCGAACACGCCCGCGTCGATCGACGAGGTGACGAGCGCGATGTCGTCCTCCGGGCCGCAGAGGAGCACCGGTCCGGCGCCGGGCTGGGCCGCCAGCGAGCGGGCCACGGTGAGGCCGTGCGAGCTCCCGGGCGGCGACACCACCAGGACCACCTCGCCCGGCTCGACGGCGGCCCCGCCGGGCCCGGTGCGCCGGGCCGCGAAGCCGGAGGCGCGCAGGGCGGTGATCACGCCCTGGTCGGCGTCGGGGTTCTCGGATCCGTCCGCGGCCAGGGCCAGCACGCCGACCGCAGGGAGGCCTCCCGGCGGCGCCGCCGCGGCACCCTCGATCTCGATCGTGGGCGGGCTGCGCTCCGAGCGCGCTCCGGCGCGGGCCGGCGCTTCGCCGAAGGGGCGGCGGGCCGCCGAGAGCAGGGCCTCGCGCATCCGGGCCGCGCCCTGCGGCCGGTCCGCCGGGCGCTTGGCGAGCGACTGGAGGACGATCCGCTCCAGCTCGGAGGAGAGGAGGCGGTCGGGGCGCACCTCGGAGGGCGGCCGGACCGGGCGGAAGACGTGCCCGGCCATCACCTCCATGGGCGGCGAGATGCCGAAGGGCGGCTGGCCGACGAGCATCTCGTAGAGGACGCACCCGAGCGCGTACAGGTCGGTTCGGCCGTCCACCGCCTGCGCGCGGCACTGCTCCGGGGCCATGTAGGCGGGCGTCCCCTGGAGCAGGCCGCTCTCGGTCAGCCTGGCCATGCCGGCGTCGCCCATCACGATGGCGAGGCCGAGGTCGAGGACCTTGGCGCGCTCGCTGCCGGGCTCGGCGCACACCATCACGTTCGACGGCTTGACGTCCCGGTGCACGATGCCGAGCGCGTGCGCCGCCTCCAGGAGATCCAGCACCTGCGCCACGAGCGCCACGATGCGGGGGGTGGGGAGCGGGGCCTCCCGGACCATCAGGGCGTCGAGCGGCTCGCCGCGGAGCATCTCCATGGCGAGGAAGAGCCGCCCCTCGTCCTCGCCCCAGTCGTAGACCTCGACGGTGTTGGGGTGGCGCAGGCGGGCGAGCAGCATGGCCTCCCGCCGGAACCGCTCCGCCGCGCCGGGGAGCGCCGCCACGTGGGGGTGCAGGACCTTCACCGCCACCCGGCGGTCGAGCGCGCGCTGCACCGCCTCGAAGACCGTGCCCATGCCGCCCGAACCCATCTCCCGCAGGAGCTCGTAGCGGCCGCCGAGGGTCGCGCCCGGGGCGAGGGCCCGTGCGCTCACGCCGGCACCTCGCAGAGCGCCATCTCGCGGGCGCCGACCCGAAGGGTGGTCGCCACCGGGACGAGCGCCGGCGCGCCCGGCGCCGCCAGGGCGGCGATGCGATCGCGCGTGGTCTCGCTCACCAGGATCTGCCCCCCCTTGGCCAGGCGCTCGACGCGGGCCGCCGTGTTCACCGCCTCGCCGATCACGGTGTACTCCATCCGCTTCTCGCTGCCGACGTTGCCCGCCACCGCCTGGCCGGTGTGGAGGCCCATGGCCAGGTGCACCTCGATGCCCCACCGCTGCCGCCAGCGCCGGTTCCCGGTGTCGAGCCAGCGGCGGAGGTCGGCCGCGGCCTGCACCGCCCGCAGCGGGTCGTCCGGCGCGGCCCGCGGCGCCCCCCACACCGCCATGACGCTGTCGCCGATGAACTTGTCGACCATGCCGCCGCGATGTTGCACGACCTGGGTGGCGATGGTGAAGAGATCGTTCAGGAGCGCCACCACCGCCTCGGGGGGCAGGCCCGCGGAGAGCCGGGTGAAGCCCACCACGTCGGCGAACAGGATGGTCGCCTCGCAGAGCTGCCCGCCGAGCCGGAGGGCGTCGGGATCGCGCACCACCCGCTCGACCACGTCCGGGGCCAGGTAGCGGCTCAGCGCCCCGCGCACGCGGGTCTGGACCACCAGCTCCGCCTCGGAGCGCGCCAGGGATCCGGCCATCTCCTCCATGGCCCGGCCCAGCACGCCCAGCTCGTCGCGGCGGCGGGGGACCTGGTCCTCGACCCGGACGAACCGCCGCGCCGCGATCTCCCGGGTGGCCCGCACCAGGGCGCGGATGGGCCGGGCCAGGCGGCGGGCCCCGAACAGGCCGGCCCCGATGGTCATGAGGGCCGCCAGCGCCGCGGCGGCCGCCGCCGCGCCCCGCATCCGCTCCAGGGAGGCGTAGGCCACCCGGCGGGGCCGCTGCACCGCGACGGCCCAGCCCAGCTCGGGGACGGTCTCGAGCGCGCCCAGCATGGCGCGCCCGTCCTCGCCGAACTCCGGGGAGATGCCCAGCGGCGTCTCGAAGGAGGCGTCGCCTCCGATGGCCGCGAAGGGCCCGCGGCCCGCCATCGGCTCGCGCGCCAGCGCCCGCTCCGGGTCGGCGTGCACCACCAGGCGCCGGTCGCCGTCCACCACGAAGATGGCGTCCCGGGCGCCGAGGCGCACCAGGCCCAGCTCGGCGAGCAGGTCCGAGAGGGGGGCGAGGGGCAGGTGCGCGCCCAGGAAGCCGCGCACCCGGTCGTCCACCTTCACCTCGCGGTACACCTCCAGCACCGGTCCACGCGCGCCGCGCCGGGGGCCCGCCACGGCGAGGAGCGAGGAACCGGCTCCACGCCGGACCGCGTCCGGCAGGCGCTCCGGCATGTCCGGGACCTCGACCTCCCGCGCCTTCACGGTCCCGACCCGCTGGCCGTCCGGCCCGTACACGGTGACGAAGTCGAACGACGGCGAGGCCGCCAGGTTCGTCCCCACCAGGGCGAGCCGCTGCTCGTCGCTCCCGAGGCCCGGCGCGAGGAGGAGGAGCCCCATGGCCCCGAGCTCCTCGCTCGCGCGCGCGAGCTCGGCGCGCAGGGCCCGGCGCGCGTCGGCGGCCAGGGCGAGGTGCAGCTCCCGCGCCGAGATGCGGAGCGCGTCGGCGTTGATGGCGATGAGGAGGAGCGAGAGGAGGGCGAGCGGCGGAAGGCTCGCGGCGGCGACCAGGGCGACGAGCCGGGCGAACAGGCCGATCCGCCGTCCCCGGGGCGGCGGGGTCGGGGCCGGAGGCGGGGCGGCTCCGGCTCCCCTGCCGGCCGGGCCATCGAGGGGGGACGCGGGGGTGCGCATGTCCGGTTGGACGGCTTGCCTGGGCCATCCTGCCGGAAACCGGACGTCGGGGCGAGCGGAACGCCTCCTCCGGAGCGGGCCTGGCTCGGGCCGCGCGAGCCGTCGGCCGCGGGACGCCCCGGGCGGGTGGATGCACTTCCGCCAGGAGAAGTGGCGCCGCAGCCGGCACTCCGAACGGGCTCGATGACGAGGCGTTCCCCGTCCGTGCGCAGATCGAGCTCGGTCGCCCGGCCTCAGCCTTCGCGGGGGCGGCCGCTTCCACCTCCTGCGCCACACGTTCTGCTCGCGCCTGGCGTGAAGTGACCCCACGGGGATTCGAACCCCGGTTTCAGCCTTGAAAGGGCCGGGTCCTGGGCCTCTAGACGATGGGGTCGGCGCGGATTCCTACCCGTTCGAGGCCCCCGTGTCAAAGCCGCGCCGGCGATTCAGCGCGCGGCAGGCCGCGGCAGCGGCGCGTCGCGCCGGGGGGCCGCCCGGCGGTGGAGCGTGCCTCGCAGGAGGTCCCACAGCGGGAAGGTGACGTTGAAGTTCCACCGATTCTTGAGGTGGGAGGCATGGTGGACCTGGTGGTGGCGCCGCGCGGCGCGCAGGGGAGCGAACCCCGCCAGCCTCCCCAGCGGGACGTGGAAGGCGAGGTGCAGCCACTCGTAGGCCGTCAGGTAGAGCGCGGTGGTGGCCACGAACAGCAGCGCCAGGTTTCTCTGGCCCACCAGGGCGAGGGCGACGGGGAAGGGCGAGACGATGGCCAGGATGGCCGCCACCGCCCAGGCGGGCAGGAGCACGAAGCGCAGCTCACGGGAGGAGCGGACCTCCATGTCGTCCGGCGGGTAGAGCGCGTGGTGCTGGGGCGTGTGCCGCAGGTAGAGCACCTGGACGGGCCGCGTGCGCCGGTGCAGGAGGTCCCGGTGCACGTGCCACTCGAGCGCGTTCCCGAGCAGCACGAAGGCCGGCACGAGCCACGCCTCCCAGGCCCGCACGTCGCGCAGGAGCGCGAGGGCGGCGCCCGCGAGCACGACCCCGCTCGCCGTCATGGCCGAGAGGTGCAGCCAGGGCGAGTAGCCCTTCGGGACGTGGCCCAGCAGCTCGGCCCGAAGCTCCGCGCGCGCCCCGCCCGTCACCGCGCCTCCCCTCCCGTCGCCGCCGTGGTGGCCACCGAGGGTAGGGTACGCGGCGTCCGCCGCGGCGGCAACGGCCGCGGCGGGTCGAATTCACCTCCGGTCACGACCGCCGCGATGACGCACCGCAGCAGCGCGGCGCGTCGAAGCGGCTCAGGGAGAGGCGGGCGCCGGATCCTCGAAGACCCAGGTGGAGAGGTAGCGCTCGCCGGTGTCGGGCAGGACGACCACGATGAGCTTTCCCTCGTTCTCCGGCCGCCTGGCCACCTCCCGGGCCGCCCAGACGGCGCCGCCGCAGCTGATCCCCGCCAGGATTCCCTCCTCCTTGCCGAGGCGGCGGGCCATCTCGCCGGCGTCGTCGCTGCGGACGCGGATCACCTCGTCGAGCACGGCGGTGTTGAGCACCTTGGGCACGAACCCCGGCCCCCAGCCCTGGATCTTGTGCGGGCCGGCCTTGCCCCCCGAGATGACGGGCGAGTCGGCCGGCTCGGCGGCGATCACCTTGAGGGACGGCCGCCGCGGCTTCAGCACCTCGCCCACGCCGGTGATGGTCCCGCCCGTGCCCGTTCCGCCCACGAAGACGTCGATCCGGCCGTCCGTGTCCTTCCAGATCTCCTCGGCGGTGGTGCGCCGGTGGATCTCCGGGTTGGCCGGGTTCTCGAACTGCTGGAGGACGAGGTAGCGGGGGTCCTCCTTCGCCATCTGGTCCGCCCGGGCGATGGCCCCCTTCATGCCCTCGCTCCCGGGGGTGAGGACCAGCTCGGCGCCCAGGACCTTGAGCAGCTTCCGGCGCTCCATCGACATGGTCTCCGGCATGGTGAGGACGAGCCGGTAGCCCTTGGCCGCCGCCGCGAAGGCGAGGCCGATGCCGGTGTTGCCGCTGGTCGGCTCGAGCAGGATCGTGTCCTTCTTGATCTTCCCGTCGCGCTCGGCCGCCTCGATCATCGAGACGCCGATCCGGTCCTTCACGCTCCCGGCCGGGTTCCACATCTCCAGCTTGGCGGCGACGGTGGCCTTCGCCCCGTCCATGACCCGGTTGAGCCGCACCAGCGGCGTGTTCCCGATGAGCTTCGTGATGTCGTCGGCGATGCGCATGGCTTCCCTTTCCGGGTCCTGGAGGGGGCGTCCGTTATAACGGACGGGAATCTAACGAGGGCCCGCCCCTCCGGTCAAGGGGCGGCCCCTCCGGTGCGCGCGCCGGACCCGCGGGGTCGCCCCTCCCGGCCCGTCCCGCGGCCTCGCGCGGGGCTGCGCGCGGCGCCGGGATTGCAGCCGGGGGACCCTCATGCGCCTCGTCCCCGTGCTCGCCCTCTCGCTCGCCTGCGCCCCGCCGCTCCCGGATCCATGGGCCGGGGAGAGGCCGGGCGCCTTCGTCCGGGTGGCCACCTGGAACGTCCACGACCTGTTCGACGAGGAGGACCGTCTCGTTCCGCCCGGGGCCGCCGACGAGGTCCTCGCCCCGGCCGAGGTCGAGGCGAAGCTCGACCGCCTGTCGGCCGTGCTGGCGCGGCTCGACGCGGACGTGGTCCTGCTCCAGGAGGTGGAGAACGCGGCGCTGCTGGAGCGCCTGGCGGATCGAGCCGGGTACCCGGAGGCCCGGCTCCTGGAGGGCGCGGATCCCCGGGGCATCGACGTCGCCGCGCTCTCCCGGCTTCCCGTCCTCGCCTACCTGAGCCACCTCGGCGAGACCGACGCGGAGGGCGGGCCGCTCTGGTCGCGCGACTGCGTCGAGCTGCACGTCCAGGCGGGCGGCCGGCGGCTCGTGCTGGTGGGAAGCCACCTCGTCTCGCGGATCACCGATCCCGACGGGGATCGCCGCGCGGAGCAGGCCGCCCGGATGCGCGCCATCGCCGACGAGGTCGCCCTCGTCCGCCCGGACGCGGTGCTCCTCGCCGGCGGGGACCTGAACGACGAGCCGGAGAGCCCGGCGCTGGCGCCGCTCCTCGCCGACGGCGCGTACCGGGACGCCGCGGCGCGCCTGCCGCCCGCGGACGCCTGGACCTGGTCCGGACACGCGGGCCGGGCCCGGCTCGACTACCTGCTCGTGGCCGGGCGCGACGCGGGCGCGCTGCTCGCCGCGGCCGTGCTGGGGGGCGACGACGTGGCGGCCGCCTCCGACCATCGGCCGCTGGCGGCGGACCTCTGGGTGCGCTAGGGCGGCCCCGGGTCGCCCGGGCACAGGCCGTCGACGGCCCGGATCAGGTCCTGGACCGCGACGGGCTTGAAGAGGGCCGCCTCGGCGCCGAGCAGGCCGAGCAGGTGACGCGAGGCCACCGCGGTCACGAGCACGACGCGCATCGCGTCGCGGATCCCGCGGTCGCGGAGCGCCGCGAGGAACTCGGCGCCGTCCATCTCCGGCATGAGGAGGTCGAGCACGACCAGGCGCGGGACGCCCTCCGCGTCGATCCGCGCGAGCGCCTCCCGGCCGTTGGCGGCCACCTGGACCGGGTAGCCGCGGGCGGAGAGAGCGCGCTCGACCATCCGGCGGTCGCCCGCGTCGTCGTCCACCACGAGCACACGGCAGGAGCCGCGCATCGGGCGGGGACGCTACCGGACCGGGCGGGCGGGTGGAACCCACGCAGCGTGGAAGGCGGACGGCGTCGAGGGAACGCGGCGTGGGCTTCCGTCCGGAGTGAGGCGCCCGGGAATCGAACCCGGAACCACCGGCTTAAAAGGCCGATGCTCTGCCTGGTTGAGCTAGCGCCTCGCGGGCCACCTTACCGTAGAATCCGGGGAGCGTGCAGGGCGAGGCCCAGCTGCGGATCGAGACCGCCGAGCGCGTCGCCCTCTCGCTCGAGGTGGCCGGCCTCGGGCCGCGCGCCCTCGCCTACCTGGTCGACCTGTTCCTCGTCTTCCTCGCCTGGGTGACGGCGCTCCTGCTCTACTCCGTCTCCGGCGATCTCCTCCGCCGCCTGCAGGCGCTCTCCGCCGCGGGCCAGATCCTGGCGGTCCTCACGGTCTTCCTGTCGAGCTGGGGCTGGGACGTCGCCTGGGAGACGCTGGGCCGGGGCCAGACGCCGGGCAAGCGGGCCCTGGGGCTGCGGGTGGTCCGCGCCGACGGCGCGCCGATCGGGCTCGTCGAGTCGCTCGCCCGCAACCTGCTCCGGGCGGTGGAGGTCCCCCTCGGCTACGCGCCGGCGGTGCTGGCCGTGGCGCTCGGCCCCCGGCGCCAGCGCCTGGGCGACCTGGTGGCGGGCACGCTGGTGGTGCGGGAGCGCCGCTACGACCTCTCCCGCTACGGGCCGCCGGCCGCCGCCGACCCGCGCTTCGCCTCCCTGCGCGGGAGGGCCGGCGCCCTCCTCACCACCGCCGAGCTGGAGCGGCTCCTCGACTTCCTGCGGCGGCGGGCCGAGCTCGACCCGGAGCCGCGGGCCCGCATCGCGGGGCTCCTCGCCGGCGCGCTCGGGGCGCGCGCCCGGCTCGAGCCCGAGGACCCGGAGGCCTTCCTCGAGGCCCTGGCCGCCCACCACGCCGATGGGGGCCGGCCGTGACCCGCGCCCGGAACGTGGGGGCCTTCGTCCGCGCCGGGCGCGCCTCCTGGGAGCGCCTGGCCGATCTCTCGGCCCGCGTGGACCGGGGGACGCTCTCCCTCGCCGAGGTCGAGGAGCTCGACCGGCTCACCCGCCGCGCCGCCGGCGACCTGGCCCACGCCCAGGCGGCCTTCCCCGGCTCCGAGGTGGAGGGGTACCTGGCGCAGGTGAACGCCCGTGCCCACGCGGCGCTCGGGCGCCGCCGGCGGCCCGGGCTGGCGGCGGTGGGCCGCCTCTACCGGCAGGAGGCGCCGGAGGCCTTCTCCCGGCATCGCCAGGCCCTGGCGCTCGCCGCCGCCCTCCTCGTCGCCGGGCTCGGCGGCGGGGCGCTGGCGGTGGCCGTGGATCCCGCGGCGGCCTCGTCCCTCGTGCCGGCGGAGATCCGGGCGGCGGTGGCGGCGCGCCAGATGTGGACCGAGAGCCTCCTCTCGGCCGCGCCCGGCTTCACGGGGTCGGCCATCGCCCGCAACAACCTGGCGGTGGTGGGGCTCGTCTTCTCCCTCGGTCTCGCCTTCGGGGTGGGGACCGCGGCGCTCCTGTTCGCGAACGGGCTCGTCCTCGGCGCGGTGGTGGTGCACGCGGCCCAGGCCGGCATGGGCCGCCCCCTGCTCGCCTTCCTGGCTCCCCACGCGCCGCTCGAGCTCTCCGCGCTCCTCGTGGCCGGCCAGGCCGGGTTCGTGCTCGCCGGCGCGCTGCTCGATCCGGGGGAGTGGCCGCGGGGCGTCCTGCTGGCGCTCCGGGGTCGCAGGGCCACGCGCCTCCTCGCCGTGGTCATCCCGGCCCTGCTCGCGGCCGCCGCGGTGGAGAGCACCGTCTCCCCGGCACCGGGCCTGCCGGGCGCGGCCAGGGCCGCCGTCGGCCTCTCGCTCGCGTGCGCGCTCTGGCTCTACCTGGCCCGGCCGCCGCGCACCGCCACCGCCGCGCCCTGAGGGGCGGCCGGCGCGGGCCGGGGAACGGGGCGCTCCGCCGCCTGGAGCCGCGCGAACCAGCGGGCGGCATGCAGCTTCACGGTCGCCCAGCGCGCCTCCTCCTCGGAGGGGTTGGGCAGCCGGGCCGGATCCGCCGGACGGGCGGGGGCGGCGACCATCCGGGCTCCCGCCCGGCGCCGGAAGACCTCCCCGTAGAGCGAGGAGTGCGTCCTGGCGCAGAAGGGACACTGGTAGTAACGTATCGGGCTTCCCGGGGACGTCCAGCTCGTCATGGCGACCCCGCAGTGCGTGCACTCGACCGCTCGATCCATGCGGTGACGGTGATATCGCCCGGATCGGGACCGGTCAACAAAACGGCCGGGATCACTCGGAGATCCGCCCGGCGACCGCGGGCCGCGCCCCCATCCGCGCCCCGCCGGCCGCGCGCCCCCCGCGGTAGAGTCGCGCCGCGATGCTTACGGTGGTGAACCTCGATGGCGAGATCGTCCCGCCCCACCGGGCCACGGTCTCGGTCTTCGACCGGGGCTTCCTCTACGGCGACAGCGTCTACGAGGTGATCCGCACCTGCGGCGGCCGGCCCTTCGAGCTCTCCGCCCACCTCGCGCGGCTCGGTCGATCCGCGCAGCGGATCGGCCTGGCGCCGAGGTGGGATGCGCCGCGCATCGCGGCCGAGGTGGAGCGCACGCTCCGGGCCTCGGCGGGCGAGGACCCGCCCGATCCGGAGGCCGCGCCCTGGAACGTGGGCGAACGGTATCTCCGCGTGATCATGACCCGCGGCGCCGGCGAGCTGGGGCTCGACCCGGGCCTGGCGGTCGATCCGCGCGCCATCGTCATCGCGACGCCGCTCCGCGGCCCGCCGGCGCGCGCCTACCGGGAGGGCGTGAAGCTCGCGGTGGCCGGCGTGCGCCACCCGCCGCCGGGGGCCACCGATCCGTCGGCGAAGACCGGGGCCCGGGTGGACTACGTCCTGGCCGTCCGCGACGCCCGCGCCGCCGGCGCCCACGAGGCGCTCCTGCTCGACGAGGGCGGCCACGTCACCGAGGGTGCCTCCTCCAACGTCTTCGCGGTGCGCGGCGGCCGTCTCCTCACGCCGCCGCCGGCGGCGGGAATCCTGGAGGGCGTCACCCGCGGCGTCGTCCTGGGCCTCTCGCGCGAGCTGGGGATGCCCACCGAGGAGGTCTCGCTGCGCCCGGAGGACCTGGAGGCCGCCGACGAGGTCTTCATCACCTCGACCGTGCGCGAGATCCTGCCGGTGGTCCGGCTCGGGGACCGGACCGCAGGCGGCGGCCGGCCCGGTCCGGTGACCGCCCGGCTCCATGCGGCCTTCCGCCGGCGGGCCTCCGGCGCCGCTGTGGGGTGAACGGCGGCGAGGTGTGCGCCCACACGGATCGTGACCGGAGGCAACCCGGGCGAGCCGCGGAGGCGGTAAGCTCGGGGTCCGATGCGAGCCTCCGCTGCGGTCCTCGTCATGCTCTCCGCCGCGGTCGCTCGAGCCGACGCGCACCTCGACGCGGCCGTCGCCGCGCTCCGCGGCGACCGATCCGCCAAGGTCCGGGCCCAGGCCGCCATCGTGCTGGGCCAGGGGGGAACCGACGAGGCCGTCCCCGCGCTGGCGGAGGCGCTGTCGGCCGATCGCGACCCGGCGGTGCGGCTGGCCGCCGCGGGCGCCCTGGCCCGGATCGGCGGGGCGAAGGCGCGCTCGGCCCTGGCCGCGGCGGGGGAGCGCGACCCCGACGCGCGGGTGCGCGAGATCGCCCTGCGCGGCTTCCAGGCGCTCTCGCCTCCCGCGGGCGTGACCACCTTCTCGATCGAGGAGACCGGCGGCAAGGCCGGCCACGACTCGACGCGCTCCGCCTTCCGGGAGGCGATCGTGCGGCACCTTCGCTCCCGCGGGTTCCAGGTGGTGGAGCGCGGCGAGGGGTACCGGCTCAAGCCGTCGCTCCTTCGGGTGGACGTGGAGGAGGGGGGAGACACCACCGTCATCGCGGTGAAGGCGTCCCTCGTGGCGGTGGACCGCTCGGGCCGGATGGCGGCCATGCTCGAGGGCGGAGCCCGCCTCAAGGCGACCGGCCGGCTGCCCGGCGGCTCGCTGGAGAAGTACACGGCCAAGGCGGCCGACGCCGCGGCGCGGACGCTGTGCGAGGATCTCGCGGTCCGGCTCCAGTAGAGGTAAAAGGTTCGTCGGATGGACACGAGCGCCGGCATCGAGACCGCCGCCGATCAGGCACCCCGGCCGAGGCGGCGCGTGCGCAACTACCTGCTCGACACCTCGCTCCAGCTCCGGCTGTCCGCGTACCTGCTGGGGGTGGCCGTCACCCTCTCGGTGGCCCTGGGCTGGCTCCTGTGGAGCGCCTACTCCGAGACGACGCGGGTCCTCTCCCTGGCCGATCCGGACGTGGGGGCCTCGCTGGCGCGCGACGACCAGATCCGGATGATGTGGATCGTCGGCGCCCTGGTGGCGCTGCTCGCGCTCCTGCTCGTCGGCGCGGTGGTGGTCACCCACCGGATCGCCGGCCCCGCCTTCGTGCTGGCCGGCACCTGCCGCGAGGTGCGCGAGGGCCGCCTCCCGGCCGTGCGCCGGTTCCGCTCCGGCGACCTCCTGCTCGACCTGGCCGGAGACGTGGCGGAGATGGTGGACGCGCTGCGCGCCCGGGAGGAGCAGGAGCGGTCCGCGCTCCAGGCGGCGGCCGAGCGGCTTCGCGATCCGGGCGCGTCCCCGGAGCGGCGCGCCCGCGCCCTCGAGGATCTGGAGCGGATGGCGGCCGAGAAGGCGCAGCGGCTCGGAGCGTGAGGCAGGGTCCGGGCCAGGCGGTTACGGCGGCGAAGGCCGCCTCCCTCCTCGTCGCCCTCGCCTTCGCCTGCGCCACCGGCCCGGGCCGCGTCCCGGACCCGGCGCGGCCGGAGGGGGTCGCGCCCGCCGAGGCGACGCCCGCCCCGGCGCCGGCCGAGGGGCACGCGGGCGCCGAGGGTG